>JBHBLB010000052.1:0-17691 GCA_041791495.1 Porphyromonas sp. | reverse complement strand
GTATCCCCCGACCTTTACTACTTTCAGCCGTGTAACTACGGAATAATATTTATCTGGAAACGGACGCCGAGAAGCGAACACTCTCGGCATTGAACCCGTGGATGGGAGGAGTACACTTATCTATCTCCACCGTCGCTGCACCTACCTGAGGATACGTCTCCATAAGCCGAGCAAGGATACGTCCGCACACGTGCTCGATAAGGTCGGAGGGAGAGGCCATCTCCTCCTCGACAAGTGTATAGAGATCGGCATAGTTGATGGTATCGGCAAGGGTATCGGCCATCATCGCTCGGGCAGCATCGAAGTGAACTTCAAGGGAGACAAGGTACTCATTGCCCGCCTTTCGTTCGTGCGGCAAGGCTCCGTGGTAAGCATAGATACGCATCCGTTCGATGCGAAGGTGCGAGGAGGTGATCTTCATGAGTTATTCGATGATTTCGCTTTGTACTTTGAGAGAAGCATCGTGAATGAGATCGAAGAGCTCCCGAACCAGTTCGGGAGATGCCCCGTACCGCTCTGCCCTACGCTCCTTGTCTACCATCATAGCCTCATAACGCTCACTCTGAAACGCAGTCTTGGCATGCTTCACCTTCCAGTGTCCTATCTCTTCGGAGAGAGCGGTACGCTCGGCAAGCAGGCGTATTATCTCATCGTCGACCTCATCTATGCGTTGTCTCAGGCGCTCTATATCTTCTCCCCGGCAAGGGTCGCAGCTCCCGACACGGAGCGTAGCGATGATGCGTTGCAGCTCTTCGGGCGAAACCTGTTGGTCTGCGTCGCTCCAAGCCTCGGCGGGTGAGCAGTGAGACTCGATGAAGAGGCCATCGTAGCACCTGTCCATCGCCTCCTGAGACAGCTCGGCTATCAGACTGCGCCGGCCTCCGATATGGCTCGGGTCGCAGAAGAACGGCAACTCGGGATGAAGCCTGCGCAACTTCATGGGGAGCCTCCACAGTGGTTGATTGCGGTAGTACGTACGCTGCCCTATACCGAACCCACGGTGGATGGCAGCAAGACGGGTAATGCCGTGCCCATTGAGGCGACGAAGGGCTCCCATCCATAGGTCCATGTCAGGTGCGATAGGGTTCTTGACCATCACCGCAATATCATGTCCCTCTATCTCTGACGCAATCTCATCGAGCGTAAAGGGGTTGGAGGTCGTGCGCGCTCCTATCCATACCATATCTACACCATAGTCGAGAGCAAGCCTTATATGCGTAGCATTGGCTACCTCTACGCCTACCTTGAGCCCTGTGGTGCGGCGTGCGTCTATGAGCCATCCGAGGGCTTCCTCTCCCACCCCCTCAAACCCTCCCGGGTAAGTGCGAGGCTTCCATACCCCCGCCCTAAACACACGCACACCGGCATCGGCAAGACGGCGTGCCGTCTCCATAACCTGTGCATGTGTCTCCGCACTACAAGGTCCTGAGATGACCAGAGGTCTCTCGTACGGAATATCGGCAAAGAGGGGAGTGATGGTAAGAGGTCTATCAAAAGGAGACATAAGTGCAGAGGGATATTAGGGGTGCATTACCTTGAGAGCTTCGAGCACCATATTGACCGTATTGGGTAGGGTATCGAAGACTTCGGCACCGGAAGCGTTCTTGTGTCCGCCTCCGTTGAAAAACCTCTTGGCGAAAACATTGGTAGGGAAGTCGCCCTTGGAACGAAGAGATATCTTCGACTGTTTGTTCACTTCGTAAACAAAGATGGAGAACTCTATCTCCTTTGCCTCCAAGGGTACGTTCACGAGCCCCTCGGTATCTCCTACCCGGTAGTTGTATTGCAGCTTCTCTTTGTTAGTAAGCGTGATGATGGCCGTCTTATACTCAGGTAGTACGGTCATATTGTTCATAACCGCATGGGCATTGAGCTTGATCTTGTCTATCGAATAGCTGCGGGTGACCTCGGCCGTGAGGTAGTCCTTGCGGATACCCTTATCCAAAAGAGCAGAGATAGTAGTATAGATGTAGGGGTCCTCTGAGTTGAAAGAGAAGCAGCCTGTATCGGTCATCATACCCCAATATATGCACTCCGCAACCTCACGATCTATCAAATGCCCCCACCCCATCTCGTCAATGAAGTGGTACAATAGCAGACACGTCGATGAGATGGGTGGGTACGAGAAGGTGACATCTACGAATGCTGCAGGATGAAGGTGGTGATCGATAAGGACCTTGAATGCCGAAGAGGCAAGCAACGCTTCCTCAAGAGCTTCGACACGCTTAGGCTCGTTGAAGTCAAGACAAAAGATAAGCTCTGCCCACTCCAATGCATCCTTTGCCTGCTGCAAGTCGCGCTTTGCAATAATAGTCTCCTCTCCGCCCTCAAGGACATTGAAGCTCTCGGGGAAAAAGGTGGGATAGACGACTCTCGTCTCATGCCCCTGAAGACTGAGCAGTCTCGCCATGGCAAGCGTAGATCCTACGGCATCGCCATCGGGAGCTATGTGTGAGATGAGTGTGACTTTACGAGAAGATGAGAGTTGTTCCTTTACTTTACTTATATCTGTCGGATTGAATGTAGGTTTCATACGTTAGTCTCCTGCTTGGGAGTATTATTTCCATTGCGCCTTTTATTACGCTTTCTTTTGTACTGATTATTACTTGGCTTCGGAGATCCCTCCTGCTTGGGAGAGTGTGTGGCGGAAGGGCGTGGTGAACGATGCGGACGATGCTTCTTCTGCCCCCTGTCAGCGGAACGAGTCGAAGAGGGAGTAGTCAAGGGACGTATCCCCTCGGGCAGATCGTTGAACCTGACCTTGTACCCTAAAAACTTTTCAATGTCGACAAAGTTGCGCTGGTCCTTGCCCGACACGATAGTGATGGCTGCACCCTTGAGATTGGTACCGCGTGCCGTACGCCCGATACGGTGCACATAGTCTTCCGGATCATGTGGCACATCGTAATTGACCACCAACTCGATATCATCGACATCTATCCCTCTTGAGATAATATCGGTGGCAACAATGATCTCTATCTTGCCGGCCTTGAAGTCTCGCATCACCTCCTCACGGACGCTCTGATCGAGGTCGGAATGCATATCCATCACCTTGAGCCCTCGCATAGTCAGCTCACGCCTCATCTGCTTGACCCTGTCCTTGGATGCAAAGAAGGTAATACAACGCTTAGGTTTCATCCGTGTAAACAAGTCAATAAGCAGAGCAGACTTATCCTCATCGTGGCAGAGATATGCGCTCTGGTTGATGCTCTCCGGTGGACGTGAGATGGCGATATTCACTTCTACGGGTTGGCGCATTATCTCCTTTGCCATCTTTCTTATATTAGGTGGCATCGTCGCAGAGAACATAATCGTCTGTACCGTCTCGGGCAGATGCTTATAGATCCCGATAATGTCGTCATAAAAACCCATATCCAGCATCCGGTCTGCCTCGTCAAGAACAAAAAAACTAACCTGCGAAAGATTTACGGTACTGAGATTGAGGTGCGAGATAAGGCGTCCCGGTGTGGCTACAATAATATCGGCCCCAAGGCGAAGACCGCGCTTCTGCTGCTCCCACTCGGCACCGCCTGTGCCACCGTATATGGGGACCGCAGAGATATTGACGAAATAGGAGAAGGCCTCAATCTGTTGATCTATCTGCTGTGCCAGCTCCCGCGTGGGTGCCATAATAACTACATTGACATGGTCTGCACTATATTCACCCGAAGAGAGTAGGCTAAGTATAGGAAGGACAAATGCCGCCGTCTTGCCCGTACCGGTCTGAGCACATGCAATAACGTCATGCCCGTTGAGAATAGGCGGGATAGCGGCTTCCTGTATCGGAGACGGCTTGATAAAATTCATCGCTTCCAAGCCATCCAAGACTCTATCATCAAGATCAAAATCGTAAAATGTCATCTATATTATTTCTTGTTTCGTTTGCTAATTCGATACTCCATACCGTCGCAGGATCTTATGCCATCGTGGGCTGCGTACCGCTTCTGCCACTCTCGTATTGAGATTGGGAAGAAGAGCAGTATCACGGCTGCTGACCAACCAAACCTGATACACATCGAAAGCGATACCCATCTCTACCCTTAGGCCCCCCAAGCGTTCACTGATAGCTATCGCTACTGTACGATCAAAGACGGCATAATCTATCCGTCCCTGCACCACATCGGCACAGAGAGTCTCGGGTGTAGCTTCTGCTTTTTCTATAATGCGGATGGAAGGATAGGAGAAGTCGCGCAGGTGTTCAAGGAACTGTTTGATCTCAGGAGACTTCTCGGGGATATAGATATCGACTTGCTCCATATCGTGCAAGACGGAAGTGAGATCTCTATTGATGGTATCTTGGCGGCACACCAACGCAAAGCCGGAGACATAAAGAGGGACTGTGACATCCGCTCCGGATATAGGATCTTCGGAGGACCACGGATACGAGGTCGCATATATATCGACCTCTCCACGACGAAGTGCGGTCAAGGCGTCTTCTTTGGAGGCAAAAGGCTTCCACGACAATGTAGTATCGGGGAAGAGGATATTGGCTAACTCGTACTGCAATCCTGCCAATTGCCCGATAGAGTCTAAACGAAAATCGATAGGAGAAAGGTCTACTCCAATACGCAGAGCAGCATGATCTTGGGACTTTTGGGTATTCGGCATACTGCCCCATCTCCCAATCATCATCAAGACAATAGAGAGAAGTATCGTCATTACCCCAACAGCCACAAGTAGTTTATGCGATTGCCTTAACGTCATACAAGGATTTAGTTTCTGAAATCAACTACAATGCCCATACGTATCAAGCTAGGGTACTGAGGATAATGTGGCATAGAGAAGTAATTTGGTCGGAAAAGCAACGAAGAGAGATTGTAATATTGTACAAAGAAACGTGCCCTCTTGAGATGTGCTTGTACATAACCTGTCATGAAAGGAGTATCTCCCCCTATCTTGAGTTCGCTCTGAGGTCTGAATAGTTGAGTAGTAGGATCATAGTACGGTGCGTAATAGGCTGTATGGAACTTGGCATCAACACCGACTTGAAGTGTCATCACTCCTGCAATCATTGTCTTTATATAGAAATTGGAGTAGGCAGAGATAGTAGGCAAAGGTGCTATCGACTGGTCACTCGATTGCTGCCACACAACACGATTTTCCCAGTTAAGGAAACGCCAAGATAGCTTCTGATCTACCCCTACTGCCAGGACCCTGAAGTTGGTCTTACTCTGATTGGGCTGAGCTTTATCATCTACATACATAGGATTTTGTATGGTCTCCACATCTGCATAGACACGAGAACCAAAAGCCGGGATATGTAGCCCCCCCCCTAACCGTAGGGATTGCATCATCACAAGATCCCTATTCCATTCATGAAGTGTTGACTTGTATCTACTAAGGAGATAAGAAGGCGGAGTATTAAGAAGATTTGCATGGACATTGAGAGTAACATCCTTTCCAAAGAGTTTAACGTTGGTAGCAGCATCTCCATCTATACGTAACTCGCCCGCTTGCGCACCTGCAAATGCAAGTTCACCCTGAACAGAGTATGAGAAATTCTTAAAGTTCTTACTGCTTATACGTCCTCCCACATAAGTAGTATTCTCAATCCGATTAAGATTCTCGTCACGGATTCCCGTAAGTGGGACTGTGTATCTCTTATGGTCCAAAGAAACGAATGCCGCCAATCCCATCTTTACCCACTTATGAAAGCCTTCGACCAGTTCGATTCCCAGTGTGTTGGAGATCGTCACAAGCTGCAACGTATCATCGGGATAGTAACGAACATCTACCGGACGAGGAAGTATCGGGGTATACTGTTCGAGCAAAGCAGCATCCTGTGCGACAAAGCGACGACGCCCAGACTGAAAATTAAAATCATGGAAGAAAGACGTCACCGGAGTGAAGTGCTTTACGATCGCCATCGAGTCTCCTTGAGGGACGGTGTCGGTACGAGTTATCCCGAAAGAGTATCTGTGGTTAAGTCTTGCCGAACCGAAGTTAAGGCGATTCCATACCGACTTATACTTCACAGGGATATCTTTCGGAAGGAGAGACTGCCTGCCATCACTAAATTCATCCGGATGAGTGATATAACGATCGTTGGTAATCCCTCCGTTTTCTCTATTTACGACATTCGTATTGCCCACGGAAAGATATGCTTCGTACCGATCCCCTGTGTAAGACAAGAAGGCCCTGTAAGTGATATTCTTGGACTTTGTCGAGGCATAATACCCATTTGCATAATCATAATCGAACTGTCCGCCGACATTTAACCGCTTACCAAGATTGGTAGTAAATAATGTATGGAAGTTCTCTTCCACATTATCCGAGCTTCCGCTCTTGACATAGGAAGCAAAGGTATAGGGGACTTTTGCATCGAAGAAGCGCATATCCCGACCTCTGTGTATCAAATGATCATAGGGAGCTATGAAAAAGTAGTCTCCCCATATATCTCTCGGGCGATCAAAATACAGCTTAGACTGATAGGGAGAAGAGTAAGTTCCGGTGTAGGCCTCTGCTATGCTTCGCCCCTCAATCGTTGAACGCTGATAATAATTTAGTTTCAAAGTATCGACAAAGGCACTACGCACATCCCCGATCCTCCTTGACAGATAAGTTGCATTTAGGTTTCCTCTACGATCATTGTCACTATCGTCAAACGTCTCTTTCTTATCTCTGTCACGGAACTCTGCCTCGACACGATCACGCACTTGCGCTTCAACACTCACCAATGTACCGAAGAGCAGCAATATCAAAGCACTTATCGCTCTACAAAAATGTCTAAGCGTCATAATCCTTTCTGTACTATCTGTCATTATCTTGCCGGATGTTGAAATTCGAGAGGCATAGCAGCCCGAACCCCGCACCACTCTCCGTCCTCGATCACAATACGACCATTCAGGATTGTTGTCCGGACTTTATTGTTCAGAGTCACACCATCGAGGGGCGTCCATGCGCACTTGTAGTGTACCTCGTCGTCTCTGACCAACCACTTTGCACGGGAAGACACGAGGACAATGTCGGCAAAGTATCCCTCACGGATATATCCTCTCTCTTTGATACCGAAGAGTTGCGCGGGACGGTGACACATCATATCGATGACATCACAGCGAGAGAAGTATCCCTCATCCGCCAGCTCCAATGCCAGTGCCAGGGAGTGCTCTACAAGAGGTCCGCCCGAAGCTGCCCGAAAAGCCCCTCCGACCTTCTCACTCAAGAGATGAGGTGCATGATCTGTTGCGATAACATCGACACGACGATCCGCAACCGCTTGACGAAGGGCTGCCCTGTCCGTTTCACTCTTTACCGCAGGATTCCACTTAATACGTGTACCGAGGTCGGCATAATCCCTATCATCATACCAGAGATGATGTACACAGACTTCCGACGTGATCTTCTTTTCAGATAGAGGGATCGTATCGAAAAGCTCCAACTCACACGCCGTCGAGAGGTGCAAGACGTGTAGTCTCGCCCCCGTTTCCCGGGCTAGTGCCACCGCCTTTCGTGTAGACTCATAGCAAGCTTCCACACTCCTGATCTGCGGATGGTATTCCACTGCAGGGTCTTCGCCATAGAGGCGAATAAATGTCTCCTTATTCCGCCCTATCACCCCCTCACTTTCGCTATGAATAGCTATAAGGACAGGAGACTCAGAGAAGATCTTCCGTAATGTTTCTTCGTTATCGACAAGCATATTTCCGGTAGAAGAGCCCATGAAGACCTTTAGTCCCGGAGTATATTGCCGATCAATCTCTTGGAGCACATCGGTATTGTCATTCGTCGCACCCATATAAAACGAGTAGTTGGCGTACGAAGTCTTCTCCGCCACCCTCATCTTATCCTCCCAAGCAGCGAGTGTCGTGGTCTGGGGGTTAGTATTGGGCATATCCATGTACGACGTCACGCCACCGAAGAGGGCGGCCTTACTCTCTGTCTCTATCGAACCCTTGTGAGTAAGTCCCGGCTCTCTGAAATGCACCTGATCGTCTATGACTCCCGGCATACAGAACAATCCATCTGCCTCTATCACCTTACTTATATCATCGGGTACGGCTATCCCTTTCCCTTCTGCGATACGAACGATCCTGTCCCCTGAGATCTCTATCGAACCTATATACTCCCTACCCTCGTTGATGATAAGGGCGTCCTTAATCCATATCCTATGCGATTGATCCATCTGTCACGCTCCTTTCTGTGGGAAGTGCTTAGTCATACCCCACCACTTCAGCTTCAGTACACCAAAGAGTGCCTCTCCGAAGATGGACGAACTCATTTTCGACGATCCCAAGACCCTATTGACGAAGATGATAGGTACCTCTTTGATGACGAATCCGCACAGTGTTGCCGTGTACTTCATCTCGATCTGGAATGCATATCCTTTGAAATGTATCTTGTCGAGTTCTATCGTCCGCAACACTTCGGCACGATAGCAGACAAAGCCCGCAGTAGCGTCCCTCACCGACATTCCTGTTACCGTACGCACATAGACCGAAGCGAAGTAAGACATCAGTACGCGCGAGAGCGGCCAGTTTACCACATTTACGCCATTGCAGTAGCGAGAGCCCACCGCCACATCTGCGCCCTCCTCCGCACACGCTTTGTATAGGAGGGGCAGGTCGTTGGGGTTGTGACTGAAGTCCGCATCCATCTCTATGATGTAATCGTACCCTTGGGCAAGAGCCCATTTGAAGCCTGCAATGTAAGCTGTCCCGAGACCTTGCTTCCCGGGACGCTCCAGGAGGTGCACCCTTCCCGCGTGCTCCGGCATCATCTTCTTGACCTCCGCAGCCGTACCATCGGGAGAGTTGTCATCGACGACAAGTACCTCGAACCCCTCCGGCAGATCGAGTACAGCAGAAGCAATATTACGGATATTCTCTATTTCGTTATAAGTAGGTATGATTACTATCTTTTTATCCATAGCTTGTTACGATGGCTTAGATATTATGTTCTTTTGGCGAGGAGACTGTATAGTAAGTACACCGTCCCGACGGCGTACAGGATGATCCACCAGTTGGAGTTGTCGTACATCAATCCTCCCGACACGAGGTAGGCCGCAGCGGCAAACATCCCCATCCTATTCAGGCGTCTTACACGTACCGACATCCCTTCCTTGGCAAGCCAGACCTCCATGATATGATATGCAAATAGGCCTACTGCACCGGCGACAAGCACCCATAGCGTCCAGCCCCAGGCGAGGATGTGCAGCCCCCCTCCTATTATGATACAGAGGAGTGACGCATACAGCAGTGTCGTTGTCCCTCTCCTCGGTCCCGTCTTTATATCTTCACTCATTATTTCTTATCGTTAAGTACCTCAGTCCTCGAGGATATACAGATCCTCATCCTCGGCTTTCATCAAGAAGTGTTCACGGGCATACTTCTCCAGCTTCGCCTTCTTGAACCTCAACTGATCAAGCTTCATACGCCCCTCTTCGATTTGTTCCTTCAGTCTGTCGCGTTCCTCGATCATGGACTTCAGCTGTGCGTCATACTCGATATGGCTATACAGGCTATCGTCTCCCGGGAGCAGCATCAGCACCAAACCGATGAAGAGTGCCACGACATAGGGGTTGAGCTCCTTGACGAAGCCCCACAACTTCTTGAAGTCTCTCTTTTTGATCGGATCCACTACACCTATTATATTTGATTACTTCCAAAGGTACAAAAAAATCACTCACATCTCGACGAGGACAATGATAGAGGGAGCACCGTCTGTCTCTCGGACATCTCGGTGCTCCCTCCTACTTCCTATTCGGATTATCTATTACTCTTCGTTTGTCGTTTCCTCAGTAGCAGGAGCCGGATTCAGGAGAGCGTTGAAGTCCTCGAGGGAGAGAGCTTTCTCCTCTATCGTGACATCGCCCTTGAGCTGGATACCTATCTTCTGCTCTCTTATAGACTCCTCGATACGAGCCTTCATGTTCTCATCCTTGAGCATATTCTTAGAGTACTGCTCGAGGAGGTTATCGGGCAGGGTCGCCATCCCGTACTGACGGAACTGCATAGCAGTCATCTCCTTTGCAAAGGTACCGATCTCCTCTTCCGTCACCGTCACATCGTACTTCTTGGCAAGGGCATTCAGGTAGATATCCAACTTAAGATCCTTGATAAGGCGCGGGAAGAGCTTCTCCGCCTCTTCGTCAGAGACATTCTTCATACTATCTGTCGTCTTCCACCATGCCTTGATCGTAGGCTCGTGAAGTACGATGGCATCGAGCTTGTGCTCCGTGATGTATGCCTTCACGTCCGTGAGGAACTTGAAGTTGGAGTCGGCTTCGCTACGTCCTTCGATAAACTCTTTGACCTTCGCACGCGCCTCTTCCTCACTCTTCACTATATCCTTGCCGAAGACTTTGTCATAAAACTCTTGTCCCAGCTCGGCTGCCTTGTGGTGCATGATTGAGGAAATCTCGAAGCTGAACTCCTTCCCCTCGAGCGCAGGTACCGCTTCCTTGTCGATAGAGAGCAGCGAAGCGATCTCGGCAGCCTTGCCATCGAACGCCTTGAATGGCGAGAAGATCACGACACTATTCTTAGGTGCACCTACGAACTTCGCCTTCTCCTCCTCATTGGAGATATAGCGTGGGAGAAGCATACCCGTACCTTCGAGACGGATACCACCCTCCTTGGGGAGATCTCCATCGAGCTCAGCTATCGAGCCTTTGAGGAAGTCGTCTTCGCTCACCACATCAGCTTCGACACGCTCACCGGCACCGTCGAGCGACTGCTGGAGAGCTTCGTCTACGGTCTTGGCATCGGCTTCGGCCTTGTAGTAGGTGAACTTGTCGCTCTTGTCGGGGAGGTTCGTAATCTCCGGCATGAGTGCTTGGTCGAAAGAGAAGATCATCTCCTCAGACTTTACCACATCCACCGGCTCCGAGCCCGGAGTAGAGATGGTCTGCCCTATAGTCTTGAGGTCTTCATCGACGAAGAACTTATATAGCTTTTCAGAGACGATATTCTGTACCTCTTCGATCTTCACTGCCTCTCCGTACATCTTCTGTACCATACCTGCGGGTACGGTACCCGGACGGAACCCGGGGATCTTGACAGTACGACGGAGTTGTTTCAGCTTCTTATCGATAGCTTCTTGGTAGTCTTCTTTTACGATCTTGAGCTCTACGCGAGCAAAGTTGTCTGTTTTCTCTACAAATGAGATCTTCATAGGAGTGTATGTATGTGTTTGGTTTTGAGTTCGTGAATTACCGTTGCCTATTCCTTCAAGGCAGACAAAATTACTCTTTTTGCGCCATACTGCAAAACTTCTCCGTGATACAGCGCTTCTCCCTGGTGGCAAGACCGAGGGGAAATGTGCTCTCGTCCGGGCATAAACTCCGAGATGACGGTATGTGAAGCGATTCTCTACCCTGGGCAATTACTTTTCAGCCCCCGGGCAATTACCTTTCCGCTCCTGAAAATCAGTTTTCAAACGCTGAAAACCACTTCAGATACGGTAAAGGCTAGTTTCCCTACCGCACCCGAAATACTTCCCAACCGCACAAGCCACAACAAAAACCCTGCACCATAGGCCGACCTATGGTGCAGGGTTCCGGATCTTGCGTACAACCGGACCTTACTTCGATAGCTCCTTCTACTGTACTCTATATGCTATTTGTGCCGGAGTAAAGTAGTCGGCTTCGATCTTCACAGTCTCATTGAAAGCTGTTTGGTTGGTCTTGAAGTTGATCGTCTGTGTACCTTTACTGGTAGCTCTGTAGTAGTAGTACATCTTTCCTCCCTCCACTTGCATCTGAAGACCCGAAGAAGCGGGGTAGAGACCATTGGCATTTATTTTCACCATAAGCGGCATAAGATCGTCGGGGAAGTCGCCGGAGATATTGAAGCTTAAGGTAGCGTTCGCACTCTGTCCATTGAGGACTATTCCGCTTGACAAGCTATTGATCGTGACAGGAGCGAAGTTGAATGCATTCCGCATTACTACTCTGATGGTACGTGCCAGCTCCTGACCCTCTACCTGTACGTTGATCTTCGCCGCGTATGGCTCGGAAGGGAGGGCATTCACTGCCGTAAAGGAGATACTCCCATTATTATAGTTATGTGTCTCTATTACCTTACGGTCTGCCTGCTGGTCGATAGAGATGCGTATCTTGCTATTGTCCGTCACAGACATATTGGCGATGTTGGGGATATACTTCGCCCACAAGGTTACGGCCTCGCTCGGCTTGGTGATGATCACGAGTGAGCGTTCGACCGAAAGCTGTCGCACACCGTCCGAAATCATCGGATAGACTTCGATGCTCGCATCAAGATAAACATTATTGTGCGCATTGCCTACGATGGCACCAGTTACCGTAGAGGCGCCTGCCCTCAGCACTTCATTGATATTGATCTTGTAGATATAGTTGCGCTCGATGTCGTAGCGGTTCTTGTTGCTGTCCACTATATCTATCTTATAGTAAGAGTCTGTACCATTGTAGCGTCCCTTAACGATTACGTAAGCAACCTTATCGGCTGATACCACTTTATTATCATGCTCAAAAGTGTACTTGGAGTCAGTATTCCAAGTGACCGGCTCTACCAAAGGAATAACCGTAGAGGAGACTGGCACTGTGATGGCACCCTTCTCAAACTTATTGGTAGTCGGATTATATGGAGCTACCATACCACTATTCCTCCCATTGTGAAGAGCAAAGCCGAGGACTTGGAAATTGCTTGCCGTAGATGTCACTTGGATCTGAGCACGGTTGCGAAGCAGTAGCACAGTCTTACCGTCAAGACTATTGTCCACAATCCCATTCGGCAACTCCACCATCCCCCAAAAAGTTTCCTTATCAGTGTGCATCGTGCGGAAGAAGATACGCTGAGGGTCCCCGATATGTTCCATAGGATTGAAGTCCGACCAGTCATATCCTCGTACGACATGTATGGTCCTTACCCGGATAGATTTATTAAGCTTCACAGTAAATGTACCCTCCTCTACAAACTCACCAGCGAGACCGGTAGAGGTCACATCGTATGTCGCCTTGGCTATCTGTACCAACTTGTCGTTCTCATTGAAGACAATGACTCTGAAATCTTCCGTTCCCTCTGTGCGAAGCGTCTTGGTATCGTAACCAGGCGTAATCGCACGGAATGTGAGTGTAACCTCATCGCCTTCTCCCTCCGAAGGCACTCTGTCCGACTGTATATCTACTCGACTACAGCCTGCTCCCGCGAGAAGTAGTAGCACACTAAGCAAGTATAGAAATCTATTCTTCATCTCTGTAAGTTTTATTGAGTTATGAGGTCTTATTCTTTTATGTCTCTGATGCAGCGAGTGTATGCACTGGTACTAGATCCTTGCGAACCTCCTTGCATTTTATATGCACCATTACTGCTATAGGCATCCCAATAGTATGCCCCGGTCATCACCAAGTTCGCGTTCAGACCCAAGGACTGTAGTTTGTACTGAAGGGCATCGATGTATCTGATCTCTGCTTCGGTAGGAAGGCGCCATCCCGTCTTAGCTTGCTCAGTGCCATCTGCAGCCTTATAGTACTCTCGGTATTGTCTACACTGTGCTTGCGCTTGAGTGTAGGACTTTTGGAATGATGCCCCAAATTGAGACGCCATCTCAAACTTGGGAGATATCATATTGGAAGCCATAACACTATTTTGTGTCTGACCCTGGCTATCGACAGGAGGAAAACCCCATATATAGTTACCATCCGGGGCTGTCGTAGTTACACAATACATATATGGGTTGTTCAAGTTATTTGGCAATGTCTCTCGATACCCCCATCCGTTTGTCCCTGATATTACCATCCAAGACTTTGTCCCTCGTGTCTGGGTAAAGTAAGTATCCGGATACTGTCGTACCACGACTTTCTGCGTAAGATTGTCAGCATTGATAATCTCAAATTCGATGTCCTTTGGCAGATAATTTGTGGGTATTGGTGAGGTTATTTGGATATTCCCTCCCTCAACATTCGCATCGACTGTCACGGTGGGCATCTGATTCGCAGCAACATTTACCGTAGTTTCTACGCCGGTTTGGTTCGGGACATAGGTATATGTTGCTTTGAGAGATCCGGGCTTCAACGTAACTGTGGGTGATGAAGACTTGAATGTGAGCCGATATGTCGTAATACCTGGCATCACAATATTATTCTCCGAAACGAAAAGATACTTCGTGTCGCTCACCTGAGCCACAAGTTCTCTCGTACTCCAATTATAAACTTTATAACTCCCGGACAGCGTAACGGGCTCTTGTTCGGGGTTACCGGTCATATTGATCACAAGTTCGACCTCGTAATAGTGGTTGGCATGTAGCTGTCTTGACAATGCCATGAAGTTAGCATCTTGTGCCTGCTCTACTGTCACGGGTTGAGGGGCGATAGGTACAATATATGTATAAATCTCCTCTTTATTTGTTACCGTATTCAGAAGCACAATCGTGAAATGATAGTAGGTATCTTTATCTCCTACCATACCGACCCATTGCCTTGGGTAAGTATAGTACGGAGCATTCACCGTCCAATACTCATCATTACCCGAACCGACTTTAATTAATGGTATCTGAGCCGTGGTACTCAACCCTGTGGTCTCTGTCGAGAGAGGCATACCTATCTTACCATTAGGGTTGAGTTGAACGAGCCTTACATTGGACTTACTGTCGACAAAGCTGTAGTTCTCCAAAGCTACTGATGTTAGTTTGAAGGTCGTCTTTACCGCTGCTCTCTTTAGCTTTACTATACCTAAATTAGGCTCTGCCAGAGACACTTTGGGAAGAGATAGCTCTCCGACCATTACAAAGTTGTCTTGCGCCTGCAATCCTCCCCCCACAGCGAAGTTGGCAGAATTAAGAGCCAAGTTATCAAATTCCGTAAGTGTAGTAGGATTGAAGCTATTCGAACCATTCACAATTACCTTAACAACGGTAGCCGTGTTGTTCAAAATAGAGGTATTCATAGCCTCTTGATAGGGGATAAGCCAAGTATTGGTATTACCTCCTGTCTGCAATGTTTCATGCCTAACCACCAACTTCAGATTCCCTCCTTGGAAAAAGAAGACATCCACTCTATCTATCTTATTCTCATTGAATGCATCATCCCCAGGGACAGTCCCTGATCTTAACATAACACTTGGCTCGATGGTTATATTCAAACCTTGGGTTGCGGCAGGTACAATACTCCCATTGTTATCATTCTTACATCCGAAAAGTCCTGTAACAAGTGCAATCAACAAGATTGGCAGTAGTATGACTGTATTATATATTGTTTTCATTGTCAAATCCTCCTTTCTTATACTATCACTTCCGTACGTCTGGTCTTGATGATTATCTCTGTAGTATCACCACTGGAAGATGTACCTATGACAAGATCTCTCGGATCCGCAATCGTCGCAGGAGATCCTCCATCAGTAAATCCACCGACTATCGTTAGCTTTGTCGTCAGTACCTTATAGTGGTCTGATTCAAATGGTACGGCATTACTTTTAGGTGTCTTACAACGAATCTTTATACGGTGCAAACCTATACTTCCCCACATTGTAAAAGGAGAAGATGTTACAAACTCAAAGTCCGATGCATTCTCAAGTTTAGCATTCCACGCAGCACCTTGTGGATTAAGGAAGAGGAACCAGAATTCAATTTCATTCTGACCTGTGTCATCCGCATAGCCAATTTCATATTCACTCTTAGCATAGTTAGCCTCGACAAGTATAGCCTTATCATATAGACGATAATCCCTACTGAAGATTACTTTAGTATCTTTCTTGTTCCAAGGAAGTACTTCTGTAGTAAGTATCAATCCATCCACTTCTCCAAGACCCTTGATATTCCCAAAGAGTCTGTACTGATGATTGCGATTAAGTTTATATAGGTGGTCGCTTGGGTTCACCGTTGATGAGTTTGGGGTTCCTGGCTCTGGGCTGGAACTATTTGCTACTGTCTCATTGATATATACTTCATAACGTGTAGGTACACCACCAAGAGTCGCAGTCACTTCCAGCAAAGCCGACCAGTCTTTATTATTTGCTGCCCCGATATGATTCTCATTTACATACGTCACTGGTAGTAGAAGCGTATCATTGGGGGCTAAGGTTGTCGTCGCGACTCCTGAAAGAGAGATTGACAAATCCCCCTTATCGATGGAGGCGTTAAGTGCATCGAAGCTGGATGTCCTCTCTGAAGGATAAAGTCGCACCCGCTTAATGAGGTTCTTGATCTTTACTTCTTGAACGACGAGAGTCTTATCCGCAGTCTTATTTCTCAATACTATATAGATCTGAGCAACGGATCTCTGCATCTGTATGTTCACTTGCTGAGCAGCATCACCCGGGTTATGCTTATTGACAACAAAGTTCTCTGCCACGCCACTCATATCGAATGCGGGAAGACGATTAACATCCGTGAACTTGAGTTCTATCTCTTTCAACTGATCGGGATGCGTTACCGCCTCGAGCTTATTCTTGATATCTTCAGAGATATTGGCAAATGCGTAGATGTTTTTGGTACCGACTGTAACGGTCATCGTCGCGATGTTAGCCCCAGTGGCATACATTCCGGCTTCGCGCACATTATTTTGCGTAAAGACCAGCACATACATATTATTGATGGTCGTCTCAGTATCCGCTCTCAATCCATCCGTCTCTACGGTTGAGAGGTTAAGGGCGATGAGTGCCTTCTGCCCTTCTGCTCCATCAGGGGAAATCTCTTTACAAGAAGAGAACCCGATGATTGCCAAGAGCAATAGGACCCACATGCCTTGGCACATATCTATTCTTTTATTTCTTTTCATTGTCTTAGAGATTTAGCATTATGAGATTACTACATATTGATACACGACATTCCACGGTGTGATCACTACCTTGACGCTCAGTTCGCCCCGGAAGTCGAGCACGATATTCAGCACACGACCAACAGTGGGGATAAACGAAGTACCATCCGTAGATTCGGTGGCGGTATAGATTACTTCACCATTATAGAGTATATCAAGGACATATTTCTCACCCGACTTAGGCGGGAATGCCCGGAAGAGAGGTGCTTTCAGGTGACCTTCACTATCCATTGTTGCCTCGGGAGCGAAAGATACCTCATTGCCGGAGAGGTTACCATCGGCATCGTAAGTATCCATAGCCCGACGAAGGCGGTACTCATACTTACCTTCCTTTCCAAGGTTGAATCCCTTGAGACCATAGGCTGCAATCGTCACTTGGGCCGTCTTACGACGAATCACGATGGTTTTATCGTCCCCCTCTTCCAAACCTCCGATCTCTACCGGGACCTCAAGCAGACCATGGAAGAGGTCGGACGGGGACACTGCGCTTCCGGATGCGCTTTTCAGTCGAACATAGAGCTGACTGTACTGTTGCACCGATGCCTTATCGGGGAAGTCTATACTTCCATCCACATTACCCCAAGCCGAGAAGTAGATCTTGCTTGTCGGTGGATAACTTGGCGTAATGAGTATCGACTCCTTAGACTTTACCTGCTGCTCGCTTAGGGTGATTGCATCTATAATCTTCTTGTTTGCATCACACACGAACAGTATAACTTGCTTCACCTCTCCAGAAGCGGTGATATCCTTTTCATCGGCGTCTACTGCTTTGACGTATAGTCTGAACGGACGTGGACAGTCTACATAGCTATCCTTTATCCCACACCCGCCAAGAAGGAGAGCAGCAAGGAGTCCGAGAGCGACTATGATTCGATGTTTTCTTATGCCTTTCATCATTAGTTTGTGTATTTGAATGATTAGGAGTTAGTCCCTTGGCGAAGATCTCTCCTCACCAAGGTTAGCAG
>JBHBLB010000051.1:0-45409 GCA_041791495.1 Porphyromonas sp. | reverse complement strand
TTCACTTCTCTTCGTATTACTTAACCCTCACACACTAAATAACAATACTTCTATCTGCATCACCAATAGCATGTAGAATCAAAAATACAAAACTCAGTTTCTATCTAAATATATTTACTTGACCTAATGTCTATGAACGATCTCACACCTACCCGGAAGATACCTCCCTCGTAAATGTGAGTGCAAAACTACAAACAATTTTCTTTCCTCGCAATACCCAAACGAAAAATTATCCAAAAAAGAGTCCCTCCATCAAGAAGACCCCGCTCAAAAAACTCAACCATCCGGAGAATTTACCCCCCTTTCCGGTCAAGAAAATCCTCGAAACAGGACAGAAACTTCTACTCTTTCGGACACAAAAGTGAGAGCAGGAGTGGAAAACTAATCTTCCGCGCCCGGAAAACCAATAATCAGCTCCAAAAAACTAATAATCCGCGCCCGATTTGCAGCTCAGATATGGTAGAGAGGAAGTTTAGAATACGA
Organism: Porphyromonas sp.; assembly: GCA_041791495.1. Taxonomy (GTDB): domain Bacteria; phylum Bacteroidota; class Bacteroidia; order Bacteroidales; family Porphyromonadaceae; genus Porphyromonas_A. The sequence continues at coordinate 44,926 of JBHBLB010000051.1, read as the reverse complement.
CACATAGCTTTTACGTCCGCCTACAACACGAATAGCCAATAGCATCAAAGAGTGCCTCAAAAGTATTGAGGACATATCCGGCTTACCCTTTGTATGTATTGTAGCTTATATTATCGGTGTCGTATTTATCCTTAGGGCCCGGGGCGTTCTTGGGATAACCTATCACGATTGTAGAGAAAGGCACAAGATGTGTGGGTAAGTTCAACACTTCGGCTACCGACCGGCAACGCTCCATAAGGGGATAAATACCTGTCCAAACTGCCCCCAGCCCCATCCCATGTGCAGCCAAGAGGATATTTTCCGACACTGCCGAGAGGTCCTGTACCCAGAAACCTTGTGCCTCTCCATCGAGTGTCTTCTCCATATTACCACAAACCACAATGGCCAATGGTGCGTCTTTGAGCATCGTAGCATACGGATTGGCTTCGGCGAGTGCGTCAAGGACGCCTCTATCCGTCACCGCTACGAAGTGCCAGGGTCGCTTATCAACTGCGGTGGGTGCCGCCATCCCAGCCCGAAGGAGCTTATCGATCTGCTCGGGCTCTACCGGCATATCTTCTTGATAAGAGCGGATGCTTGTGCGTGTCATTATGTTGTGCAGCACGGCTTCTTCGGGACTCGGCGCCTGTATATTCTCTTTTTCACTCACAATCTTGACACAAAGGAATAGGAGCGCAGCGGACAGTACGATATTGAGTAGGGAAGTTGCTTTCATCTCTAAAGGGGGTTATTTGGTATTCTGTGCGAGTTTGAACAACGTCCCCGTCGGGCATACAAATCGGCAATATGGGCGGGGGATAAAAACGGAAAGAAGAATAAACAGGACTGTAAGGAGTACGACTACGAGAGGTGCCGAACGAAACACAAAGGCTGTAAACAACTCATAGTCCACCCATGCATACCCTGCACTGACAAGCATCGAAAGCATAAGGAGTCCCCATAGGCATTCACGAGCCCATGTAAGATACTTGACAGCCTTGGAAGGGAGTTTCCACTTCCTCCGACTGCACTTTCCGGCCAGATCTTGAAGCGATCCTAAAGGGCATACATAATTGCAGTAGTGATTTTTCTTCCCAAAGAGCGGATAGAGGAAGGCGATGAGAAGCATGACTATCGGCGCAAGCGATGTCCAGACGTTCATACCATTGCTCAAGGCGTTGATGAAGACAGTGTAGCTCAGAAACGTACCACACCAAAATCCAAGTACGGAGACATTGAGGAGCTGTTGGAGGAGGCGATACCCCTTCTGCCGAAAAAATAAAGGCAGTATCCCGGCAAGCAGCACCACAAGAAGCGCAGCGAAAGCTTTGGGAGAGGTATCGAGACGCTCCCAGAGTGAGGGAGAGGTCATCCTCTCAGAAGCAAAGTCCAAGCCGAGATGCACATTGTCTATGATGGCGCGGGAGGTATATGTGGCTCCGCTTACCTCATCGACCTCGAGAGATTGGGCTTCCTCGATCGTCTTTCCGTCCCAAGCGGAAAGTATATGTACCACTTCGTCAAAGAAACTTGGGGTCTCGGAGTGCTCCAAGACTCGAACCTCGACGACCTTTCGCTCTTTGAGATGGATCTCAAGTGGGATCTGTCCGCCATAGCCAAAGATATCTTTGCCTAATGCAGTGGTATTGACCACGACCGTACCATCGGGCATCGTCGTTATGGTGTCCGACACAATGGTCTCATCCACCGAGTGGAGCTTACTCAAGTCTTGCCCAAACAAACGACCATCACGTCGTATCGACACTGCGACTGTCAATAGGACACAGGTAATCAACAGAATCACCTGCTTTAGTTTATCCATTCCGATACCTCCTTTCTCACTTCGTTACCACACTGATTTATATACTGTTCATCGGAGCCTTATCGCACCGGATTGAAGGTGATAGACATTTACAAATATAGAGATTTTGGGGGACAGTGGGGACAACGTCGGGAATCCTAATAAATCGGGGCAGTATCGCCTGCAGGCGATACTGCCCCGAAAAGATTGGTCATCTACGAAAGTTATCTGAGCGAAGGCGGAGTAAGCTTCTCATTCATCACTTTCAGTCTCCTCAGCAACTCCTTACTGTCGAGTCGTGAGTTTGCGCTTAAGAACTCATCGTCTACCGCATCCGAAGAGACAATCAGGAGCTGAAAAGTAATAATCAGGGACGGAAAAGTAGTTTTCCGTCCCTGATTATTACTTTTCAGCTGCGAGACACAACTCTTTGTCCCGTCATTCAGAAGGTTATATCCGCACCTGACGACTTTCCTTCCCTCACCACTGCATCTACCGATCACAGCGGCGAGGGAGAGCTAAATGAACATTTGTCCGAAATGAAGCGACCTCTGAAAGTCGGATAATGGACTTTCAGAGGTCACTTCATTTCGTAGTGTAGTCTCTCCGTATATGTATTACTCTACTTCGTTGCCATAAGTCCTGAAATAAGAGTACGGAGAGGCCGAGCCGTCTAACTACTTGGGTATGGTGGCTCGAATAGTCTCGATAATCTGCTCGTTGCGTATGATCATCATACCATGGCGGTCAGAGGTGATCCCTTCGGTGAGTCTATAAGTGTAGCGTGGCACTCCTCCGACGATATTGGTAGGGAAGTAGTGATACCTCACGTTGGGACAATCCTTGAGCATATCGGCTGCTTCGAGGATATGCGTAGACACAATGAAGAGACAATTCCGATGCACAGAGAACGCCCTTAGCACTGCTGCCGTTGCATCGAGCGCATCCTTTACATTGGTTCCCTTGAAAAGCTCATCGAGGATGATCAGCAGATTGTGCCCCTCCGATACCATCTCTGCCACACCTTTGACCCGCTTTACCTCTGCATAGTAATGACTATATCCGAGATTGATATTGTCAGAGACATTGATAGAAGTATAGAGACCATCGCGGACGGTGAAGTCCATCCGCTCGGCAGGCACGGGAAAGCCCATATGCGCTAAGTATACCGCTATCCCCACGGACTTCATAAAGGTAGACTTCCCTGCCATATTTGCTCCGGTGAGGAATATCATGTTGTTTTTCTTATCCAGAGAGAAGCTATTCCCCTTTGCCCCCTGTACTGTCGGATGAAAGAGTGTCGTGGCTCTGAGGAAGCACTCTTCGCCCGATGCCGGATAGGCTGTGGCACACGTGAAGTTGCGCTCCGTTGCTACCCTTGCCACAGTAATCTGCAGGTCAAGATGGTAGATTATCTCCATAAGTCTGCTTACAGCCTCATAACAAGTCACACGTAGGATCCGATGGCAGCGCATCAACCTTAAGAAAGGTAGCGTCTCGGCATCTTTATGACGCATTATTTCCTGAAGCCCTGCGGTAGAGAGGAGCTGAGAGACTTCGTTGTCTACGACAGCGTAAGCGGGCACTCTTGCAGTGTGCTCGGAAGTGAACGCTTTGAGCTGCGCAAATAGTCGAAGAGTACTAAGGACTCCCTCGTTCATCAGTTCAATCATCCTATCGCCCGCAATATAAAGCATACTCTTCATCTTGATGAACTTCAAGAGATTAGTCGCTCTACTGTGATTGGACGGAAGCGACATATAGTACTCAACGCTCTCCAAAAGTCTTTCGTCCAATGGGAAAGCGCACGGATGCTCCATGAATGTCGCAAACAAGCTGCTGCGCTTATTGATCTCTACACTATCCGTAAGCGGATGGTGAAACATCTGTTCCATCAACTGTCGCCCCCCTCTCGTTGTCGTACAATCATATACATGAAAGATCGACTTGCTGTCGTACTTCCCGAGCAGGTTGAGGTCTTGGATGGTCTGTTTGTCTATGATAAAACTCATTGTTTCGGTTTTAAGATCTCGATTATACGTTCGTTCTGTACGATCATCATACCGTGTCGGTCAGAGGTGATCCCCTCCTCAAGACGGTACGTATAGCGTGGGTTCCCATCATCTCCCATAATTGTCGGGAAATAGACGAACTTAATGTCGTCGGAGCGATCGCTTAGGTCTTCGCCTGCCTCTATGATGTGTGTTGAGATCATAAAGACGCAGTCGCTGCGGTCAGCAAATGCACGCATCACCTCGACCGTTGCTTCATGAGCATCTTTCACATTGGTTCCGCGGAAAAGTTCATCGAAGATGATCACCAGACGCCCTACCCTATTGACTTGCTCCGCTACCCTCTTGAGACGACGTACCTCTGCGTAGAAGTGACTAAAGCCCAAGTGCATATTGTCCGGCAGGTTGATTGTCGTGTACATTCCGCCATGCACGCCAAACTTCATCTCGCTCGCAGGGACAGGGAAACCCATGTGTGCAAGGAAAACGACCGTACCGAATGACTTCATGAAGGTGGATTTCCCTGCCATATTTGCTCCGGTGAGAAAGAGGACTTTCTGACCCTCTCGTATAGATACCGTATTAGCAATAGCAGAAGGCAACAATGGGTGGCGCAGGTCTTTTATGTAAAGGGTTTCGTCCCCATCGGGCAAAACTTCTGGAAGGACAAAGCCTCTCTCTCGTGCGACCCAGGCAACAGCACTGTACACATCTATTCGATAGAGTATCTCCAATAGGGCACGAAAGTCTGATAGTCCCTTAAAGCGCAAAAGTTCGTCGTATCGCGCCACCTTGACGTATGGAAGCTTACGCCCTCTTGGCTCGCTCTCTGTCCAGTCGAATGTAGGGGACTTGAGCAACTCTGATAGACGTCGGGTATCTCCCTTCAGTGCAGGTGGCACATCGCTTAGCACAGAAAGTATGCTCCTCGCATAGTCACAGAGAGCCACGGTAGCAAGGACGGCCTTATGGATCAGCGTATAAGCGACATCGGCACCTATGAGACGATTGAAGCGCTGACGCATAGAGTTGGCATGCGCTTTCAGTCGACTACGTTCGTCCGTATTGCTGAGATAGTGCTCGATAGCGTCAAACCAATCGCTATCGAAGGGAGGAAGCTCTCCTTTCTCAATAAAAAACTTGAATATGGATATACGCCCTTCGATCTTTTCTCTGTCAGAAAGCGGATAGCGAAACATATCTTCGAGGAGCTTTGCACTACCACGCATCCGGGTAGTATTGAAAAGCCCGAAGATCGAATCGTTCTGTGGCTTATTGAAGATCTTGAGATCGCTGAGCGTTTGTTTATCTATGATGAAAGCCATGATAGTCTAAGTATTTTGCCAAGAAGCGAGTTAGCGACCACGACGTCTTAACCAGATAAAGATGGCAAAGAGAAGCATCAACCCCGGTAGTACCCAAACGAAAATCAACTTTGCAATAGCCACACTATTTTCTTTGAGAGCAATCTCATTGTCGGGCGACTGAGGGCGACGCACATCAACGGGGACTTCATTGTCTGACATCCATGCGAAGCTCCCGGTTATCATATAATAATTGAATGCATCTATGCCTGCACGTGCACGTGTTATCTCACCATTACTTATGCAGTCTGCATCTCCGACAATGACAATCTTCTGCTCTCTCTCTCCCACCTTACGTGAAAGTGCTATGGCTAATGGATAAGCACGCTCCACTTCTCCTATTTCGGGATTGAGCATAGTGCTATCGTTGATAAAGTCCGTTGTTGTAAGTTCGTTCCAGTAGCCGGTAGAGTCGGTAGACATTAGTGTAGTCACCTCGAATCCTCTGTCGGTATCATAATCAAGCGATACCACACCCGGCATCGTAACACCGTAACCGTATGTACGAAGAGTCTCAAACCAATATGTCAGATCTCCGGCTGCCTTAGTCGGATTAGCCAATATGAGATCAGCCGGATACTCAGGTGTAGGATGTACGATACGTCCCGGCATAAAGCGAACACCGATCATCTCCGTAATAGGATTCATCATCTCTTGGCGTGAGGGCTCACCTGCAATGAAGAGATTGCCACCACGATCGATATACTCTCGGAGATATGAGAGCTCTAAATCACTAAGAGGTTCTCGTACCTCAGCGATAACGAGAATATCGATATCTTGCGGGATAGGCTCAGAGATTGAAACACTCTCATAGTGGAACCCCTGGTTGATCAACGAGTGGCGGAAGTTTGTCGTATGCGTAAACATACTGTACGAGCGTTCCCCATGATTATCGGTCTGACGCATCCCTCTCCCAGAGGCAAAGCCAACCTTGGGAAGATCCATTACCAAACGCTTGAGTGCAGCCGAAATTTCGGCTTCTGTTGGGAACTTAATATTATCTTCAAAAATACGCAGGAAGGTCTTTTTACCATCGTATTCTATCTCACGGACAAAATGATACCCTTCGCCGGAAAGATCTATCCCAAGCTGATTAAACTCTTCCGGTGTAAGGAACATATCCGGATCGAAGTTGTTTATCTCAATCATTTTTTTGAACTTTTCCTCCACAGTAAGCCCGGGGAAGTGTTCATCAAACGAAGGATTGCTCGTATCGTGGTAATAGTATACATATTTGAGTTTCATATCAGGCTTGAAGCGCAGATATTGCTCGAAAAGCTTTCGATCTTCAAGAAATCTCTCCGGCATCCCAATCCAAAAGTTGGCATCAAGCAGATTGACATATGAAGTAATGGTCACATCTCCTTTGAGTCGCGCGACTATATCTTGGCTATGAGGAGTGATAGTATTCTTCTTTGTTGTAGTAGCGTCATAGTACCTCTTCATCATAGGCTGTGAGGAAATATACCCGATTCCTAAGGCTGCAATCCATACGATTGCATAACGAGCAAAGACTCCGCTTGCAGAACGTTTTGTACGACGAGCTTGCAAACGCAGGATTGCCATCGCAAGGAAAAGAATGATGACTATGATGAAGTACAAAACGTTCTCGGTACTTATCATCCCTTGTACAAACTCCGTACTGCGCCCCGGCATAGCAAGCCAATAAGTTACTTCTCTGACGAAAGCAATATCTTGCCCCCAAGAACTCACGAAGTTGAGCAAAGAGAAAATCGTAAGTGTGCCTATAGCTGCCACTACTTGGTATGAAGTAAGGCTAGACATAAAGAGTCCAATAGCAGCATAAGCACAAGTAAGAAGAAAAAGCCCAAGGAGTCCGCTTAAAATCACTTCATAGTTGAAGTGTGAGACAGTTACAGCGCCATAAAGGCAATAGATACTAAGTACAAGCATCAACACTATGGCATATACAATCATAGAGAGATACTTGCCAAGGATGATCTGAACATCAGAAATAGGTGACGAATAAAGTAACTTGATCGAACCGGAACTAAGCTCTCGGCTCATAAGATTCATTGTCAGAAGCGGTAGAAAGAGGTATAGGTTGCCTTGCACTGAAGTCAAAATACCATTCCAGCCCGAATACAGTCTGAAAGTAAGTTCACTCAAAGGATAACCCATTGCCAGACTCTGCACAATCCCTTTCAACAGCCCAATGAGATCCATACTGCTTGTGAAAGTAAATAGAATAAGGATAAGCCAAGCGATAGGCGAGAAAAACAGCATCTGCAACTCTGCTTTTGCTATTTTAAGGATAATCTTCATATTTAGGTATGTTTGCTTGCTGTGGTTGATTCAAAAAATATGGGGGAACTCGATAATGTCCAAAAAAAGGTGCGGTAAAATAGAAAGGTTTTACCGGTAAAACGATTTGCTTTTATAGGTAAAATCTTTCTGTTTTACCATACATTTTTTCCGCATAAGCCGAGCAATGATTAATTACTATAGCATCAGAGTTTTTAATATCTCTTTTTGGAAAGCTCAGCAAATACAGCGTTCATCGAGCTTTTTTCGAGCATCATTTCAGTAAGAAACCAGTTGCGCTCAACACTCTTCTCGACCAACTGCTGAGTCACCTCCTGGTAGTCATTGAACTTAACTCTATATTGATGTCCGCCAAGCTCCTCAACCTCCATTACTCCGGGGATACGACTCAACTCGTCAATAGATGGCATTGCCATAAGCGATACCAAAAGAGAATCAGGGACGATATAACTATCAAACTCCTGGACTGTACCTGAGAAGACAAGTTGACCCTGCTCTATCATATAGATGTGGTCACAAATGGCTTGTACCTCTGAAAGGATGTGTGTCGAGAGTATCACCGTACGGTCTTCGGCAATATCCTTGATGAGACGACGGACATCTAAAATTTGATTAGGATCAAGCCCATTAGTCGGCTCATCGAGTATCACAAATCGAGGGTTATGGATAATTGCTTGAGCTATACCGACACGTTGCTGATACCCTCCCGAAAGGTTGCGTATAAGTCTATGACGGAAGTGCCCCAAACGACAACGTTCAAGGACAGCATCTACTGCTTTCGGGATCTCACGATCAGGTATAAAACGTAAAGCGGCACTGTATGCGAGAAACTCACTCACCGTAAGATCCTTCTGCAAAGGAGGCACCTGAGGTAAAAAGCCGATACGACGCTTTGCCTCAATAGGGTCCTTACTAATGCTGTGACCTTCTATGTAGACGTCACCCTCGGTCTGCTTGAGTACACCACACATAATGTTCATGGTAGTGGACTTCCCGGCTCCATTTGAGCCGAGTAGTCCATAGATACCATGTCTTGGGATCTCAAAGTCTATATCCCTTATCGCCCACTGTACACTATATCTGTGCGACAGATGAGAGACCTTTACTATTGGTTCATTCATTACTTGAAGCAAGAGTTTTAGTTATTTTCATGATATGAAGTCCTCTGACCAAGCTGACGAAACGATAACACTTTACCTCCAGTATTACCCTTGAAGACCAATTGAGGGTGCATAATATCTTGGATGTCGTAAAGGAAAACATCTCCATTCTCACAACCAATCATCAGCTCATCGCATGCCCAATAATCATATGCCAAAGCAGTAATCTTAGATGTAAACTCTACCGGGAAAACTTCTTTCCGGACATTTGTATTCGCCCAGTCTTCTTGACGTACAATGTAGTGTAGTCTATTGTCATCAAGTGTTGTATACATCGTGCGGAAGCGTGCATATCTTGCAGTGGACTCACTTCTTGAATTACCAGCAACAAGGATGAGACATGTTTCATCCATATTAGCCTCTATAGTAACATCTTTCGGAATGATAAATTGGCGAATAGCCATAAGCGTACGATTGTCTACACAAAAGTCTTTAACGAAGACTTTTCCGGGCTCATCGCTATTCTTATAAAAAATGGTATAGAGCTCAGTAGTTCCACTATTCCCACCCCAAGTAAGGTGATCGGTATGATAAAGCCCCATAACCGTAATCTTTTCAGAAAATCCTCCGAGAGCAAGTCCACTTACATTATTTACAGGAGTAAGTCGAGTGCGGTATGCTGACGTACTGCCATATCCTCCAGTTGGGATATCTACACGCCAAGTACTAGCCATAATAATACGACGATTCTTCTCATCGTAACATGGGAAAGTTCCGCCAAATCGTCCAGTTCCAAACATTTTAATGCTATATCCTTTCTCATCAATCTGATATGGTTCAGAAAGGAATTTCCCTCCAAGATAGTTTGCACCCATGACGCGCGAATAAATTTTACCGTCTGAATTGGAGATAAATGTAGCAGGACGCGTACCTCCCCATGAATCATTGGTGTCTATATTGGCACGTAGAATGGGAGAAAATCCGGCAGGTGCCCCATCAAGGAAAAGATCTTTGAGGTCATTCTCTTTCTTTAAGTTCTCCCCATTCAACTCGTAAGCAGCTTGATCAGTAATAATAGTAATAGATCCTTGGGAGCCAATGTCACGAGCATATGACCAGTTCATTGAAATAGGTTTTCCAGGAATCTTATCTCCTCCATTGTGCTCTTCGTACGCATTATTATCAAAAGTCAAAGATCGCACAGATTTACCGTTCTCTTTTTTCCATCTGCTACGGAGAGAGGAAACATTTGTCTGCCCTGCATTGTCTGATAGCACAAACCAGTCATAAGAAGAGTAATATGGATTCATCCACATCTGTAAGCGAGCCATAAACTTGACTCCATTCTTCTTTTCAATAATACTGAATGTACCAGGGTGTGCCCTTGCAGAAGTAAAAGTCGTCAACTTAGACTTCTCCATAAACTCTGCCACAGACATTTTCACATGCAAGTCCGTGGAGACAACTTCGCCATTAAATACCCACTCATATCTTACTTCAGACGCACGCCTTGCACTATCTGTCTCCCAAACAAAAAGTTTGCTTCCATCCATTTCCACCGAATCACCCAAGTAACAACGATAGGTTTCCGGACCTTGAGAATAGTCCTTAATCCAACGAGGAGGATAGATCTCATCATAGACATAGTTGCCCTGATCCTTGAAGCAAGAACTCAAAAGGGTGAGACTCAAGGCAAAGAATAATAGTCGTGTTCTATATGCTTTCATATTAAGTATATTCTTTAAGAGGAAAAACTAAACCATAACCGTCATCGGCTGCCCTGTAGTTTCATCTATCGTAGGATTATCTTGAAGCCATTTCTTGAACTCCAATACCATCTTCCGCACTCTATCAGGATGATTGGCAAGATAAGTCTCATCAATAAGGTTTGCACCCGGGACATGTAGAAGGAAGAGTTTGTACTTCTTCGGAGAATATGTACCAAGTAGTACTCCCTCTATCTCCTTTGTCCACCAAGTAGGACGAACCGGATCTTTAGTAACGTGGATGCGTGCTATCGAACGTTCATATTGACCCGCTTTGACCCGTTCGTCAGGAACAATCTCAAGAGCTAGTTTGAATCCCTCGTCTGCTGACATAATACGCTCACTGCGATTGATCTGTATTTGGATCGTATCTTGTATCTGCGTCTCACCGGGACCGACAGGTTTAGCCCTAAAGACATAATGATCTGCAAGCGTATACTCACCAGGTTGTGCTGTAGTAAGCTTCTCTACCACTCTTAGTTTGAATGGCAAATCTTTATCTAAGGGACGTCCGGCAAGCACTACTACCAGTTTTGCATAGACATGCGTGTCGTTTTCTTCTGCAAAGAAGAATGTAACACCTGTCGAGTCAGCTTTCTGTGTTCCGGGGGCGATAGCATCCATCCAAAACTTATCAAAATAGATAAACTTCTCATCCCCGAAAACTTGCAGGTCCTGCTCTTTACACGAAGTAATAGTCAGCAAAGAGGTTATTGCAAGTACTGCTAATATATATTGTTTCATAATGCTCTGTATTAAATATTTTGATTGACAGGAATAGGCAACATATACTCTGATTTATTCAAAGGGCGCTTTTCCATTCTATTTATCTGGACATCATAACGAAGTCTTTTGTAGAGGTACAAAAGCTGTCCCTCAGAAATCCACTCTCGTTGCGCATCGCGTACCATATCTCTCAAAAATCCTTCGAGTGAGTTACTCACTTCAAGTTCATTATACAACGAACGAGCCCTACGGATTTCATTAAGGATTTGATATGCTTGTGCAAAATCACCCTTACGAGCATGATATTCTGCAATAATATACCTCATCTCCGTAGTACGAATGACAGGAGAGATTTTAAGGTTCTTATCCCTTAGAGTTACAGAGAAGCTTGGATAGAACTTTGCAGAAAGATACACTTCCATCACACGACCATTTCGCATTGGCTGGAAAATCTGATACCTTCTACGGTAGTCATTTTCACTTTCATCTGCTTCTGTAGTTGGGTGCCTAAAAACCTTTTGACCTTCGATATCAACAGAAAACCATCGACCATAGTTTTGCCCCTCAACACTCTTCATAAAGTGGGAAGCAATATCATATTGATCGTACGCCAATCCATTATATATTCCGAAGATAATATTGGAGACAACTTTTAGATCTGGGCGATCTTCAGGACGGTCAGTAGAGGCAATACTCCACCACTCATCACGAGTATACATTTCAAGGGTCGTACCTCCCACACCGCGTGCTACCGATTTCATTACCTTATCAGCATACTCGAATGCCTTATCATTATTACCAAGATATTGATGAACACGCGCCAAAAGAGCATTGATCGAATAGTAGCTCATACGATAGCCACGCTTAGTGAAGAATCCATCTAATGAGCTCTCTTTCTGATAACCTTCCATACCATAGTCAAGCTGTCCCTCAAAGCGAGCCTGAGCCGATGCGCTCACTGCCATACCGAGAGTCGTCGTATCAAAGCGTGCAGTAAGTTCGAGAGCCTTATTAAGGTCTGCAACTACTTTTTCCATATATGGCTCCAGTTCTATACTCATAGGTTGAATATTAGGATGAGTTTCCACGTATGGAAGATAAGTACCAGGTTCCTTTTCTATAGGTGCAGGGGCAAATACACGAGCTAAATCAAAGTGCATCAATGCCCGACAAGCATATGCCTCCCCAAGGATCAAATCACGCTCGATCTCTCCTTTTGCAAAGATTGAAGGGTTCGCAGTCTGTACACTCTTGATCAAGCTATTTGCATTTGCGATGACATTATAGCCGGCATCCCATATACTCTCAGAAAGAGCTATAAGTTGCGCATTCTTCATATCGTACATATCGGCAGCGCGATATGGGTCATCATTGGTAGCAGAGTAATACCAGTTCCAAGTATACTGCTGAGCAAGGCAATCAACGATGGCAAACTGTAACTCCTTTCCATAGAGTTTAGGGCTTGACATCTGAGTATAGATTCCTGCCAATGCCGTACGGTACCCATCGCCTGATTTGAAAAGCTTATTACCTGTGGCTTGCCCTTCAGGCTCAATATCGAGCCAAGCTGAACAAGCTGTCAGCGATAGAACGCTTAAGGTAAGCAACGATTTAATATATAGTTTCATATTATTACTGTATTAGAATCCCAAAGTAAGTGTAAAGCTATAGTTCTTAGCGTATGGATAACTTGTACCACGCTCTTGTCTGATGGTGGACCAACGAACAAGTTCATTAGCATTGAACCTTATACCAAGTGCAGTAAGTCCCAGAGATTTCACCGTCGAAGGATTAAAGTCATACCCTCCGGAGAGACCACTGAAGGCAAGATAGTCATCATTTTGGACAAAACGAGACGTAGGTTGTGTCTTGTCTTTGCGCTTAAGGTCATAGAAAGGAGCCACATCACCAGGCTTTTGCCACCTCTGTGTCAGCACGCGAAGGTCAACATTACCTTCATCGATCTTGGCTTGTTCTACTTTGTCAAGAAGTGTTTGATTGTACTGTTGTGCACCTAATTGATACAAGAATGATGCATTTACAAAGAAACCTCTCCAACTGACATTAATACTGAATGCACCTTGTGCTTTAGGACTCTTATCACCACAAACGACCATATCTACAGGATCCCATACATGTGTGGGCATACCATTACGTTTAAGGAAGAGTTCCTGACCTGTAGATGGGTCAATACCAAGAGATTTTACCGCATATATAGCAGTAGTTGATGCTCCGACATAATACTGAGGAAGGGGAGCATACTTCATCTTTGCCAGTGTTTCAGAGTCAAGCTCGCTATCACTACTACCTTTAATACCATCTCTATAGAAGTCCCGAATAGCTTTGTTATAGTTCTCTGCATCCTGGCCAAGCGACTTAATCCTATTAGTATTGGCTGCCATGGTTGCATTTACTACGACTCTCCAGTCTTTGTCTTGGTATGGAACTGCGTTAAGACGGAGCTCATAACCCTTATTGACAATCTCACCGGCATTAGTATAGTATGTCGGGAAGCCCGATGAAGTACGGATGTTAAGCTGTGAAATCTGATCAGCTACAAGTCGATGATAGTAGGCAGCTTCGAGTGTAGCACGATCATTGAATAGACCTATGGACATACCCAAGTCCAACTTGTAGTCCACCGACCAGGTTAGGGCCGGATTCCCTAAGGCAATCAAGGTATTTGCCGGAGTATCTACGTACCATTGAGTATGGGTCTTGTAGGTTGTAATTGCGGCATACGAAGGGAAGTTCACATTACCGGTCGTACCATAAGTTCCTCTAAAGCGTAGGAGACTTATGACATCTTGATTTTTCATGAACTCATACTTGTGCATATTAAGACCGAGACCGGCAGACCAGAATGGCGCAAAACGCTTATCACTACCGAACTTACTTGATCCGTCGAGACGGTAAGAAAGGTCGAGAAGATAGAGATCGTTGTACGAATAGTTCAATGCCCCGTATGCTCCCAAAAGGCGACTTTGATCTACATTCTGGGGTGTTTTGTGTCCGACTTGGTAAGCTGCATAAGTTGGAGAGTTGAGATTGCTAAGCTGGAAGCCTTTATAAGTAAACGATATGTCCGTACGGTTGCTTTCGTTCGCTTCGGCACCCAGTGTGGCATTGATAAAATGTTGTCCAATAGCTTTCTTGTATTGGAAAGCTCCCTTTGCAGCCCAGTTGACTCCATTGCTCAACCCTCGATAAAGTTGTCCCTTTTCTGTACTACCGACTGTCCTATAGATCGGATCTTTAGGGTCGCTGAATGTGTCCACTTTACCGTCAGATTTACTTACGGAAAACTGACCTCTAAAGCTCAAGTCATCGTTAAAGTAAAGATTAACGCTTAAATTGTTGCTTAAAGTATTATCAGTCCCACGGCCTGCATAGCTACCAAGCTTTTGAGCTTGATATAAAGGGTTAGAGAGCCTATCGTACACCTTCTCGACCAGATTATGATGATTGTCGTAAGGGGTCCAATAAGGTTTAAGCATCGCATACTGTTCGAAGTTTCCGTAAGGGGAGTCTTCGGTCTTTGTAGTATTATATGAGGTACGATTGAGTAGCTGAAGCCATCCCTTGAGACGATAATCAAGGGACAATGCGATACCGTAAGTATTGCGATAAGACCCCTTCATCGCACCATTGTGTGTATTATAGTTGAGGTCTACACCATATCTGATACTCTCCACCCCACCGGAGATATTGACGCTATGTCCATGATTGAAGGCGTTACGAAGCGGCTGAGCCAGCCAGTCGGTACGCACCCCACGACGCACTTCATTGACAAGGTCGTTATACTCCACGTCTCTTTGGATTTGGATTGCGGGGTCGTCGGACTGGTACTTCCCGGAGAGTCGTTCGATCTCCAGCATCTCATACGGGCCAGCAAGGTTATAGTCCGATAGATCCGGTAGCTCAATCCCACCGGTCAGGTTATAGCTCACTCTGGCCTCTCCCGGTTTCGGAGGTATAGTCATTACCACCACGACACCGTTCGATGCACGAGAACCATAAAGTGCAGTCGCAGCTGCATCCTTAAGGATCGTCATACTCTCGATACGGTTCATATCAAGGTCGTAGATGGTCTGCACAGGTACTTCAAAACCATCGAGGATGAAGATCGGCATATTAGGGTTGTCCCTAAGCCCCGTACGCTGAGTACGACGAGCATACTCTGCATCTATGCCTCGGCTTGTACCCAAGCTACCTTCACCACGGATGGTAAATTCGGGCAGGCGGTTGGGGTCTGATCCCCACGCCGCCGCTTCTTTGATACGGAACGACGGTTCGAATACTTGAAGAGCAGCAAATGCGTTCTTATTGTTGGTCTTGAGAAGTTCATCACGAGTAACGATGGTGGCGTTACCTGTAAACGAGTTTTTCTTGAGGGTCTGGTAACCTGTCACGACAACTTCCTTGAGGACGTTCTCATCATTGGAGAGTACAACCTTGAGATGTTTCTCGCCCTTATACTTGATCGTGCGCTTTGTCATCCCAATGAATGAGACTTCGAGGACGACATCTTTCAGTCCCTTGGGGATAGCAATGGAGAAGGAACCATCGGCCTTGGACGATGTCCCTCCCGCAACACCCTTGATACGTATCGAAGCACCGGGCAGAGGTGCTCCGTCCTGATCGACTACAGTACCGAACACTGCCTGCCGGTTCTCCGGCTGTTGGTCACTGAGGTACGACTGAGTCCCGACATCTGTTGCCTTAGCACTTGACAATACAGGAGAAAGCATCGGCAAGAGTGCAGCTGCAAACATCAGAGAACATCGCCCCCAAATACTGTGATTTACTTTCATAGTAAGTCCGTTTTTAGGTAAGTGATTATTGATAGTTATTGGTTTCTTCATTAAAAATTCATAGCAAAGTGGTTTTTGATCTTCTCTTCAAGCGGTGATCTAAATGGCTTATAGAAGACCCCCATAACCACGATTTCCGCGGGCCTCCGCTTTGCTACCCGAAAGCCCGCGAGAAAAAATCGCAAGAGTTTTTAAGCCGTTTTGCCCTCTCTTCTCAGGGTTTACAGAAGGAGGGATTTCTAAAATTATCTACGAACGAAAAAATCATATCTCAAGCATCTCCTCACCATAGGTTACAAGGTTATGGGAGTCACGCTCATGAACTTTCCTAAGCGCAATATCGTTATTATTTTTCTTCGATGCAATAACAGTTTTTTCTAAAAAGCTATTCTATTAAATTTCTTAACCATAGCATCAACTCTACGGAATGAACAAATTGTAAAGGCGAGAAAATCCATCACCTTTCATTTTTTAATGACACAAACACCGAGACAATTAAAAATTCACTACAGAACCCTGCAAGATTGACATTTAGATATAAAGAAACTGAAATCCTTTTCACATTTTATAATTACCACACCATTCTCGAGATTCACACAAAATACACAAATAGAATTATCGTAAACAAAAAGCATATCTGACGGGAAAGAGAAAATCAACAAATAGAAAATCGCCCTATCTTCTGGAGAGATTCTCCGATAGAACGATATTGCGGAAAAAGAGAGTCCCGATAGAAAAACCCTCTTCTCCCGCATCAGAAGTTGTAATCTGCGGCTGAAAACTAATCTTCGGGAACGGAAAAGCAATTTCCAAGGGCTGAAAACTACTAATCAGCCCCCGAAAATCAGTTCACATCGTATTAACCGAAAGAATTTACCGGGGAATGCAGTACTTTCGGACGTACATATATATTATATGAGAGGGAAAGACTCCGGCTCGAGCACTGAATACTCCTTGGTCGTCAAGTAGTAGAACGAAAGGTAGGGCTTACCACACTCCTCAACACGACGCGCTATCCGTGCCCTGAAGCTTGCGATACGATCCTCGGCCGTGATAGCAGTCTCGCCCCTTGCCATACGCTCCGTACCGCATCCTCCAGAGGTCGCATGGTCCGCCTCTTTCGCACGCCCCCCAAGTCGTGCCTCCCAATTACTCAGGAACTGCTCGTCTATGCGCTGCTCCACGAGCGTACCTGTCACCCGTAGCGTACTGTTCAGGCAGTGAGCCGCCTCGAATGATCCGACCTCTCCCGCCTCGACACGGAGGACTTTCTTGCGGTCGCTACCTCGCAAGAATATCTTGCGACCGGCGTGTCTGCATATATGAAAGCATAGTCCGCTCACGGTAACGGAGCGACCATTGACCTTCTCCGCGTGCGCAAGTAGCTGATCGACATCAAACACATCCGGACACTGTGAGACGGGTGTAGTATCACTCTCGATTTCTCTTACGATCGTGGCAGTAAGGGTTGGGGTAGAAGAGGCGAAATCATTCATAAGCTAATCCATTAGTAGTGTAAAAAGGTGCTCGTCCCGTCCTAAAGGGCAGTCGAGACACTTTGCAAAATTAGCCACTATAACAGTGCTCGACAATGACAAGAAA
The DNA here is from genome assembly GCA_041791495.1 of Porphyromonas sp. GTDB lineage: Bacteria > Bacteroidota > Bacteroidia > Bacteroidales > Porphyromonadaceae > Porphyromonas_A. The sequence continues at coordinate 27,476 of JBHBLB010000051.1, read as the reverse complement.
TAGGCAAAATACAGTCCAGAAACGGCAAGAATCATAACCTATTATGGGTATCCGTTATCTTTCGCTCGCGGAGTCTTTATAGAGGAAGTAACAAGAGAAAGTGCAAAGGACAATTTTTTTCTCGCAAAAAGATTTGCCCAATAGAAAGAAAATGCCTAAGTTAGGGATGAATAGAGATAACAAGTTTACGCAAACTAACCTATAACTATCCAAAACACTTTATGGCTATGACAAAAACAATGACATTCAATGAATTGAGACGACTCAAAGACTCTCTTCCCGATGGTGCGATGCAGCGCATTGCCGATGAGCTAAACCTCAGCGTCGAGACCGTACGTAACTACTTCGGCGGTCACAACTTCAAAGACGGCAGAAGTGCAGGTATCAATATCCAGCCCGGACCTGACGGTGGTATTGTCGAACTCAATGACTCTACTATATTCGATAAAGCATGTGAAATACTGGCTGAGGTGGAAGGTAATCACCCACAGACAGAACAGGAAGCGTAAGTAGAAAGATTATCGACTCTTAGTACAGACATGATAAAAGACCGCCCCGGGCTCCTCTCTCAAGTGAGAGGTACGGGCGGTCTTTTTCACACTATCCTTAAGCCGAGCATAGAGATAGTCTATGATGTATCGCAAAGGGGAAACGCCCCAAAGTATTAACCCTTAAACACTTAAAAGCCATGTCAGTAAAACTAATTACACTTGCCATCTTTACCTTCGAGAAAGCACAGATCATAAAAACGATCCTCGAAAGTGAAGGAATAGATGTCTCTATCGAATGCGTCAATCAGATCCAACCGATAGTATCTGCCGGAGTGAGGGTACGTATCCGTGAGTCCGATCTCCCCAAAGCACTACACGTCATCGAAGACCTCAACCTCGCTGATCTCAATGAGGGGGCAATACGTGATAGCAAAGTATCTGGAGCGCCAAAAGGTGGGAATGTCATCCTTGTACCCGTAGACTTCTCTCTCTACTCTTATAAGGCTTGCCTGTGGGCAATCAGGCTGGCAGGAGATCTGGGACAGGAAGTCTTGCTGCTGCATTCGATATATGCTCCGTTTTCTTTCCCGGCAGCGGCAACCCTCGATGGAGGTTTCGGGACAGTTCCGATGGATCATATCCCGACTATCAAAGAACTAAAGAAGCGAGCTGAAAAGGATATGATAGACCTCGTCACCCAACTCCATCAGGAGATGGAAAACGATAACAATCCGCTTCCTCTCGTACGCATCGAAAGCGAAATAGTAACAGGACTACCGGAGGATATGATCCTCGCAATGTCCAAGAAGGTAAAACCTTCGCTTATCGTAATGGGAACACGTGGGAAAAGTAACCGCACAAATGAGGTCATCGGTAGTGTCACGGCAGATGTAATAGACAGAAGTCGTGTACCGATTATCGCAGTTACGCACAAATCTCCCGTAGGCAGTATGTCTGATGTCAAGAACATAGGATTTGCCACGTCCTTCTCTCAAAAGGACCTTGTATCTTTTGATCTCTTGATGAAGATAATAGCTCGATACAATATATCGATACACCTCTTCAACATCTCTACGACAGAGGATGAATGGGATGATATAAAAATGAAAGGCATCAGGGAATATTTCAATACTCAGTACCCTGACGCCTCTATACAATATCACCTCCTCGATGAGGGAGATAGACTTTCCGCTATGGAAAAGTTTATACAAAAAGAAAAGATACAAATGGTAGCACTGCCTATCGCTCGCAAGAGTATGTGGATAAGGTTGTTCAATCCCAGCCTGGCTCAAAGGATGCTTTTCAACAATGATACGCCTCTAATTGTCTTCAACACCCACTGATTGCAAAGCCCTAACCACAGAAGCAACTGTCTTTGCATCGGTCTGTAGTAAAGAATACTCATCAATGGTCACGGAGCCTCCCATGGAAACATGAGGGTTCCGATAGATCATTTTACTCTCAATTGGCGCACGAAGTGATGCATGAAACTCCCTCGCTCCTGTATTCCGTGCGATTGTAGCGATATTATCCTCCCTAATCCCGCTACCGGGCATAATGGATATGCGTCCGTCTGCTTGCTCTATAAGTCGGGAGATATTCTGCATCCCAGCAAATGCATTGGGAGCTCCACCGGAAGTAAGTATCCGTTCAAACCCCAAAGTGATTGCATCCTCCAACGCCTTGGTATAGTCACAAACCATATCGAACGCTCGGTGTAGTGTCACCGAAATACCTTGGGCGGCATCAATAAGACGTCTACACACTTCGCAATCAATCTCCCCATTTGGGGTCAATGCTCCGATAACGACCCCTCTTACTCCTAAATCGACAAACATTCGAATATCGCATTCCATGGTATCTACCTCATCTTGAGTGTAGAGAAAGTCGCCCGAGCGTGGACGTATAATAGGGAAAATCGGGATCTCAACCCGCTCAAGTGCCACAGCGACTGTCCCTAAAGAAGGGGTAGTACCGCCTTCCGGGAGCGCAGCACATAGCTCTATCCGTGATGCGCCACCACGTTCAGCCTCTATACATGATGCGACTGACCCTGCACATATCTCTAAAGTGTAGTCTTTCACTTGCGATACTTATTTAGGATTTGGTTCATAGATGTTAGCTTGATATCGAGCTTCTTATCTTTAGAGATATCACTATGTGTAATAGTTATGGTACGAACTTCTCCGGGGAGTAAGTCAAAGAAGTTGTCGCTGAATCGTGCTCCTTGAAGTGGAGTCTCGATAAAAAGGTCTTTGACAAGTATAGGGCTACTTAAAGTCAGTACGCACTTGCCCGATGAGAGTTGCGTCTTTACCTCCGGAGGGATGTCTTGAAGTACGAGATCCTTAGGCTTTGATGGATAGAAAAGCCGTTCGGCTAAAAGGAGTTGTCCGGAACGTAGACGGAGATGTACATAGACTGAGTTCAGGGAATACCCATGAAAGATATCCGACAACTGTAATCCCGACTCTATCCTATTGGCAAAGGGAGCAGAATAGTCCCCTACTCTCACCTTCTTTGTACCTATCGTATCCCCTTCAAATGTACAAAAGGTCATATCAGCGACCAGGTTTGAGTGTGGTTCCTGCCTATCTGATACTACCCAAAGTGCTAAGCTGTCTGTGCCCTCTTGTACAAGATCAATAAGATATGGTGCATAGGCATCACGGACTCCATAGTGCATTGCTTTATGGTTACCATAGTAATCTACTGAAGACCACGATACCGTAGGCCATACATCATTGTACTGCCAATAGAGAAGTCCCATATTTATTGGAAATCCCCTGCGTATTGCTCTGAGTGAATATGCCATCCCTTTCGCTTGTAGTACTTGCCCCACATACACATAATCCTCAAAGATCGAAGGGACGGGATACTCTCTTTGCATATACTCTGTGATACGTCCATTACCAATGAATGAACGTTGGCGATGTTTGAGTATGGGAGCATCAATACTCTTAATATCATCTGCCCCGGGAGCAAATGCCCTTATCGTCTTAATCTCTGGGAAAGACTGAAACCCAAACTCACTTGCAAACCGTCCGTAATTTCGGTCAAATGTGGTAAAATCCTCCCCTCCGAACCATACTCCCCAATAATGTGCATCCCCGAAAAGGAGGCTTTCAGGACGACCCCAATTAGAACTCAATGGAGAACCATGTATATATTCAACATGTGGGACATAGCGTAGAATCTCCTCGGAAGCATAGTGCTCAAAAAATGATGTATAATCTTCCCTCATCTTGTGCCATACCTCATCGGAGTATCCATACTTCTTTTTCCATCCCCAGTGCTTATATCCCTCAAGTACTTCGTTATTTCCACATAGAAGAGCCAACGAAGGATGATTACGCAATCGGGTAAGCTGAGTCTTCCACTCCGCGGAAACATTTCGTCTAAAGTCGGGATCGTTAGGATAAGTACTGCAAGCAAAAGGTAAATCCTGCCATACCAGTATGCCGTATCTATCTGCCAAGTCATAAAACTCTTCTGTCTCGTATCTCCCGCCACCCCATAAACGTACCATATTATAGTGAGCCGGAAGGAAATCTTGAGTAAAGAGATCCTCTAATGTACGCCCTCCTCCTCCAAAAGTTCTATCATGTGGCAGATAGTTTGCACCTTTTATATAGAGCTTTTGTCCATTGACAATAAATAAAAAAGCTTCACCGAAGGCATCTTTGCTGCGATCAAGACGAATATCTCTCACACCGACTTTCTTTTCTATCGTCGTACTGTATTCACCATCTCTATATGTAATTCTTAACGTGTATAGGAACGGAGTTCCCAAACCATTGGGCATCCACAGCTTCGGAGCAATAAGTGGAAGAGAAATTTCCATATCTTTCTCACCACGCAATTGCTTTTCGATAACTACCGAGTTGGTCTCCGGATCTATCAGTTCAATATCAACAACACCATTCTTTGGGGATTTCCCTTCAGGGGAGATAAGAGAGAAGGAAACGATTATCGCACATTCCTTAGGCGATGGTGGAGCATTATGATCAAATGTAATTGCACTACGGACATACAAGTTCGTAAATGTGCATCCACGTACTGCTTGGAGAATTATAGGGGCACCTATCCCCATCGTTATGATACGCGGTCCCCAATCCCAACCAAACTGATATTGAGGTTTACGGACATATACGCTGTAATGCTTTTCAGCCCTATCGTTATCAGCCGGATAGTTAAATCCATTCGACAGGTAATGCAAATGAGCTTCACGAGTTGTAGAAAGCAATCGAACTGCTAACCTATTCGTTCCGACTCTAAGATAGTCTTTGACTTCAAAAGAATAATCTACAAACTCATTGTCTGTACGACCGACAAGTGCCCCGTTTAGGTACACTTCTCCATAAGTTTGTATTTCAGAAAGGTTCAAACGGTAAACAAGAGCGTCCGAAATCTCTGCCTCTGAAAGTTCGAACGTGGAGAAATAAATCCAATTACTATCACTTACCCACGCAATACTATCTTCTAAAGTTCCCACAAAGGGATGAGAGATAGCCCCGTGCTTTAGAAGCGTCCCTTGGATAGTCCCAGGAACTTCTGCAGGATATTGCACCTCTTGTCCCTCTTGCATAAGAACAAAGGTCAAAGTGTCCCGTCCGACCAATTGTCCCCAAGCGCAATAATAAGTAGAAAGTGCAATAAGCATCGACAAAAGGAGTATACATGAATGACGATGCTTACACATAATCAGATCTTATTTCATATTAACGGAAAGCCATCTATTGATCTCCTCAAACGAAGAGAACCTACGTTCAATCTCACCATCTTTATTTATAATGAAGAGAGCGGGGAGATAAGACAGATTATAGTAACCGACAAGTTGCGAATACTTTCCCTCCTTGTCACGAACATTGGTCCATGGTAAACGTGCAGCCACTGTCTTCCATACATGAGAATCCATATCAAAACCCACTTGATATATACGCAAACCTTTGCTCCCGTATACATCATAGATATTTGAAAGTTCGGCATTATACTGAGCTGTCCACCCCGCCGCCATTGATGTGAAGCTCAACAAAGTATTACAACCTTTCGCAATCTCAGAGAGCGTAATACTATCACCATTGATATCCGGTAGAGTAATATCGACATAACCTATTACCTTAATTTCTGGAGCAATACCTCCAATACTGTCTCTTTCTGCCAAAGCTCTTTCACGTCGTTCTTGAGCTCTCACGACTGAGACCGATTTAAGAGCCAGCTCATATAGATGTTTAGTACGCGGACTTTCGGGATAAATAGCTTCATATACGTTTGCTACAACAGCAAAGCATCGTGAATCCTGCTTATCGTAAATATTATATAGCAAAGCACCTCCGACTTGTTGGAAGAGGGCAAAGTAAGAAACCGAAGACTTTGGGTTATTAAAAATATACTTATTAGCGATTCTCTTATAGTCTGAAATAGCTTCCTGCAGATGCTCGGTATAATCATTGATAGTGATCTGCCCTTGATTGTATCTGGCAATAAGCCCTGAAACCTTTACATTTGCGTCAAGCTGAGCCAACCAGATTTCTTTCATCTGCTTAGCTGTTTCACTACCTTCAATATTATAAGAGGTAGCAAAGTTCTGCGCATCTGCCGTAACTACGATGTGCTCCACAGTATCGATAGGGAAAGGGATTGTCTGCTGTCCCAAGCGCAAACGATAGAAGTCTGGATACTCAGGTACATGATGTTTGAATGCGAACTTACCATTGTCTTGAAGAACTACCGAGTCTATTGTTTTAGTTCCGTCTAATGCCATGTGTTCTAGGTAGAGTTTCTGATCCCCGGCATCCGAAACATTGCCGGATATTTTGAACATCTTCTCACGACTACACCCTACAAAGAGTACGGTCATACCTATAATAACTATGGAGATAATCCGTTTCATAACTCTCAACATGTTGCAATAATTATATGGAAGGGAGATAAACCTTGAGGTGTTCTTCCTTACCATTATATTTTACAGTAAATATCAATACGCCATAACCCTCAAAGCGTGCAGTCTCTAAAGTTGTCCCTTTGTCTACAAGTACCTCTTTATGTAAGCTCCGTCCCAGGAGATCATGAATATACAGTTCGGCATGCCCCCCCTCTTCGTATCCATTTATCAGCACCGTAAGGGTAGATGTCGAGTAACGCACAAGCTCAAATAACCTATCACTTTCTCCTCCATTGCTATCAATTTCCTTTGCAGTCAGTAGAGGATCTATCCACATTGCAGCAGCAAAAGGTAAGGTGTTATCATCTTTTGACGCAACCCACACATTATTTTTTCGACGGAAAAGGGTATTACGATCGATTGATTTCTGTTGAAGTACCGGAGTTATAAGAGGATCGAAACTATCGGTATTAAGAGAGATGATATACTCACCGGTACTACTTACCTTAATAGGGGACGGCAGAGGGGTATAGACTTCTAGGTAATATGCCGTCGAACGCTCCTTATCAGTAAAGTCGTTTGACGATGTATTGTATGTCTGCAGCCTGTCGAACGTGATCCGACCTAAAGCAAGAGGAGTAGAAGCGTTTTTATCATATATTTCGTACGAAAGAGGCGTTGAGGGGCTCTGTTCCTCAGAAAACTTCATGACGGTATAAAATCCCACTATCTCCGTTCCTGCACTCAGCTTAAATTGTTCCCCAAGTGCAGTGGTCCCACTGCCAATACCCAAGACTTCATTACGAGTATGACTACTGGTGAGGCTGGCAAGACTACTTTTGTTGTTGATCCCTGATATATGAGAAGCTCGTACCACCCGCACAGATGCCTTGTAAGGCTCATACTCTGCACATGAAGTTACCGCAGGGCTATTAGGGCGCAGTGCAGCCATAATCTTACGAGCTCCATCATTGTCAAGTGTCGAAAGCACTTGAAGCGAATAAAAGTAGTCGTTGGCATTCTGATTTGTGCAGTAAGTATCCCCTCCTGTAAGTGCTCCGATGAAGCGTTTATTGCTATCAAATAACGGCGAACCTGACGAGCCCGCGGCAGTAGTGCCGATATCCCAACCAGGTAGGACCAGATGTCGTTGCTGCGCTATATTGCAACTTCCCCCTCCTCCAAAGGTTCCCAATGTAGCTGTTCGGTATGACACATTGACTCTCTTTGTTAGCACGTGAGGATGATGTATATTATAATATGGGACCACAGTATAATCCGTACCAGCATTCCATCCGCTATAATATGGGACATAATCCCTTGGTGGGGAGACATTGAGCTGTACCAGCACAGCATCCGACGTAGTATCTATCCCTACAAGTGTCGCACCGGCAACGCTTTGTTCGACATTTCCTCTCACTTCACCGGAACAAGCTGATGAGTTGTAGTTGAAGTAAGCGACTACGGTTGTGGCAAGCCTGGAATACTCAGTCCATACACAATTCCCCGACAATACGTGAGCAGCAGAAATAAGATACGGGGTACCATCATTATTGGTATTATTGATCAGCATCCCGGTACCCATCGATGTTCCATTCACAGCGAGCACGACGACGCTTCGCCCGACTGTCTCCATCTCTGGCATACAAGAAATCTCCGGTGTACATAGGACTTGATTGCGCAAAGTCTCTGTAAATCTGGGTTCACCTTGGATATGTGTAGCCCTTACACCGTGATTGACCTCAGCAAGATGTAAGCGAGGGAGTCCGCTCCCACTTGGTACCTGACACTCTATGATGACATCATCGGCAGCAATGAGTCCGGTCGGGAGAGCATTGTTTACGTTATTGTTGATAGCCCCGAATCCCCCGATCATACGAGTCATATCGGGAGTATATATATATAGTGCACCACCTTCAGGCAGATGGAACTTATCAAAAAAGAAATTGAGGCTCAATGCTCCCTTAGAGCGAACCCTATACATCCATGCGGTCTTTCCATCCCCGTCGATGCGCTGTCCATCACGGATGATATCTATATCGGTATATAATTTATGTGCAAAGTGATAAGACCTCGTACTCTTATCCGTACGCTCCATTTCATAACGAGCAGAATCGGTATCAAAATATGGCAATCGCAATGTCGGCAATGTAGCAACAGATCTCAATCCGCTCTGGTTAGTGCCCACTGGCGTACGCTCTGTGACAATCTGTGCTTCCGACACTTGTGATGTCACAAAGAGGCAAACGAATATCAAAGCTACCGATCTTACGACGAGACCGATACCTTTCCCCATTACCCTATTTATACTTAGACGTTCGACTTTACGAGCATTCATTTCACCGCAGTGTGTTCTGCAAAAGTATACAAAAATTACCACCGAGGCACAAACTACGATGTTAAAACTCAGTCGTCCCATAAAAAACACGAATCTAACACTTCCTCCCGATCATCATAGCGAGTATAGGGGAAAGACATTCAAGGTCAAACCCCACCTTTAGGTATCATATCCGAAGCTCTTCATTAACATAAAAATGTATAGAACAAGGGACTCGGTAATTTGAAGGTGCGGGATAACGAGGATTAGAGTGTTTGAGCTATTTTGTTTACTTTTGCAGGCGCAACTACTCAGTATTATATAACTCAATCATAACTATTACTTCAGAATATGATTACATCAGACCAACTTAGCCAACTGTTGGAGCGCCGAGACGCGCTGAGGGGGTATCTTTGACATCGACCAGAAGAAAATACAACTGGAAGAAGAGGAACTAAGGACACAAGATCCCACCTTTTGGGACGATCCGAAACGTGCCGAAGCACACATGAAGATAGTAAAGTCTCTCAAGAATTGGCTTGAGGGATTCGAGGAAGTAGACAACATCGTCGAGGAGACAAGGTTATCTATTGACTTCTACAAAGAAGAATTGGTCACCGAGAGAGAGGTTGATACTATCTATGCTGACGCAATCAAGAAAATAGAAGATCTGGAATTACGCAACATGTTGCGTAAAGAAGAGGACAGACTTGGAGCCGTGCTCAAGATCAACTCCGGTGCCGGCGGCACAGAGGGTCAGGACTGGGCATCCATGCTTGCGCGACTTTACCAACGCTGGTGCGAAGCTCACGACTACAAAGTGACGATAACCAACTGGCAAGATGGGGATGAAGCCGGAATCAAGACGGCTACGCTCCAGATCGAAGGCGATATGGCGTACGGTTTTCTCAAGAGCGAGAACGGAGTGCACCGGCTCGTCCGTGTCTCTCCTTACAATGCTCAAGGGAAGCGAATGACTTCTTTTGCGTCCGTTTTCGTCGTTCCCCTTGTGGATGATACCATTGAGATCGAAGTAAATCCCGCAAACATCTCCTGGGATACCTTTCGAAGCGGTGGTGCCGGCGGGCAGAATGTGAACAAAGTAGAGACAGGGGTTCGCCTCCGATATATGTACACCGATCCCGATACCAAGGAGGAGCGAGAAATTATCATCGAAAATACTGAAAGTCGGTCACAGCTCAACAATAGAGAAAACGCCATGCGCCTCCTTAAGAGTCAGCTCTACGACCTCGAGCTTGAGCGTAGACGCAAAGCACAGGCCACGATAGAGGACTCCAAGATGAAGATTGAATGGGGCTCACAGATACGAAGCTACGTCTTCGATGACAGGAGAGTCAAAGACCACCGCACGAACTATCAGACGAGCGATGTCAATAAAGTGATGGACGGAGAGATAGACGACTTCATCAAAGCATACCTGATGGAGTTCGGCGGACAGTGATATCCAGAATATATTTACCAATAAAACATAACTTACATCCTATGGCTACTACAGCAGATTTTAGAAACGGAATGTGCCTCGATATAGATGGCAACTACTATTTCATCATCGAGTTCCTTCACGTAAAGCCGGGCAAAGGACCAGCTTTTGTACGTACAAAGCTCAAAAACGTAGAGACAGGTCGTGTGCTTGATAAGACTTGGAACTCCGGAGTAAAGGTTGAAGAAGTACGCATAGAACGTCGCCCATATCAATACTTGTACAAGGATGATATGGGTCTTAACTTTATGCATCCCGAAACTTTCGAACAGATACAGATACCCGAGCGCAGCATCACAGGAGTAGAATTCCTCAAAGAGGGCGACATGGTAGAAGCGATGGTGCACGCTGGCAGCGAAACCATCCTTACTTGTGAGCTTCCTGCACACGTCACTCTCGAAGTAACCTACACCGAACCCGGCATCAAGGGAGACACTGCCACCAATACCCTGAAACCTGCAACCGTAGAAACAGGTGCAGAGGTACGTGTGCCGCTCTTCATCGAAACGGGCGAAAAGATCATCATTGATACAAGAGACGGCTCCTACCAAGGTCGTTCGAAAGAATAATCCCAATAGTGTACCTACTCGAAAGGGCACGTATCTGCATGCAGATACGTGCCCTTTCGTTTTATGTTTGCGATCCGAATATACGCCCTACTTGATCTGAAGTTCGCTCCGATCGATCACAAAGGCCTAAAGGATGGGATATGAAGTGGAAATCAGGAGCGGAAAAGTAATTTTCAGGAGCGGAACACTAAAAAGCAGGGGCTGAAATTTACTTTTCAGCCCCTGCTTTTTACTTCAGATACGGTAGAGAGCCGTTTTGTTACGGGATATTCGCTCTTTTCTACCTGCATGAATAGATGAGGTTATGCCTTTGCTCTTACCTTTTTCTTCGGTTTACTACGCTTGGTAAAGTACATATAGAAGCCCGTCCACGGCAATGTTGCCCCAAGGAGAGCAACAAGGAATGTAAGCGTCTTGGAGAACAACCCTGCCCATGTGCCTATATGTAGGGTATGGATCCAGCCACGGAGTTTGACACTTCGGGGTTGGTCCTTGTACAGCTGTACATCGGTGATCTCCCCCGTAGCGGTATCGAACCTGTACTCATCCTGTGCACGGGCATTGCCGACCAGCATCTTGGGCGAGAGCTGTACCACTCCGTCTCTCACACTGATGGTCTTGTATCTCGGATTTTCCTGTTCAAGTGTTGCCACGGCCTTATCCCATGCCTCATAGTTTACCTGAACGGGCTCTTGCTTTTCCCTCTTCTGTGAATCGCCTTGTCGTTGTCCGCCACCGTGTCCACCCCGAGGAGCCTCTGCCCCAAATACGCTAAAAAAGGCATTGCGATACCATGGGAAGGAGTAATTGAGCCCTGTAAGTGCCAACACCAATAGGCCTATGGCAAGGTAGAAGCCCAAAGAAATATGCGAGTCATTGAGGAAACGTTTGAGGTTTGCCTTGGTCTTGATGCGCAACGATGCTTTGAGAGCTTTCCGATTCTTCGGGATCCAGAGGATAAGCCCCGAGATAATGATAAGAACAAATGCAATAGTGGTGTAGCCGACCACGGCTTTGCCTTGCACCCGAGACTCGTCGAGAAGCCAGCGATGCAGGCTCATCATGGTCATAAAGAAGCCTTGTCCGCCCTCGGTTACCTCTACAACCTCTGCTGTGTACGGATTGACATATGCGGATGCACGGAAACCATCCTTGAGAGATACGATATAATTGCGCGAAGGGTCGGATGGGATCTGGACACCTGTCACGGTATTGTCCTTGATATCAGCCTGCACACGACGTATTATTTCACTTACCGGGAGCTTCTCCGTCTGCTCTCGTGTATCTTCGATAAAGTATCTCTTGGGATATACAAGTTCATTTATCTCGCTCCGAAATACGAGAAGAGCCCCCGAGAAACAAATAATGGAAATAAGGATACCCAAAGGTAATCCGAGCCAAATGTGGACTTTACTAAAAACTTTCTTCAACATATCATTTTACTTTTACGTCCTAAGATAACGCTTGTACTCTATTGGTTTAAGCCTCCTCCCTACCCAATAGTAGGTAGCTGCGTGTTTATAGGATAGTGTGTACCGCTCCCTCGTAATCGGGAAAGAGGAGTGTCATCTCGTGCGTTGCACATAATTCGGTCAGTTCACCCCGATCTTCGAGCACGCCATTGAGGTGCATCGGAGCAAGATATTCGGCAGAGACAATAGCCAAGAACTGCCTTAGGCCCTTGAGATAGTCCCTTCCGAGTCTGAGGTCGGTAGGGAACATCAGTAGGTCGAGCGCAATAGGAGCGTGCCTGAAACGCTCAAGCTCGCTCTCATAAGCGGCTTCATAGAGGCGGATATAGTGATCGTTGGCCTCTTCGTTCCAGTGCCAATTGTTGAGATCACCGGCATGGAAGAGGGAAAATGGCTTGTCGTCCCCCACCTTGACATAGAACGAGCCACCGGCATCTGTGGAACCATACGCTCGCACTTCCACATCATCGATACTGCACCTCTCGCCCGTGTCAAGGAAAACCACGCGATCTCTATATCTCTCCGGCACGGTAACCCTAACTTCGGAGTGAAACACGTAGTGCACGGGACGCCGACCTGTATCCAGACCGAATACAGCCGGAGTATAGTGATCGCCGTGAGAGTGCGTACAGAAGACGTACAGAGGGCTATCCGGACGCTCCATAAAAGATGAAAGAGTATCCCCTCCCTCGATGTCTCTAAAATAATCGAACAGCAGATAGTGCCTACCCGTATCGATGAGATAAGTACTATGAGTTATGAAAATCACCCTCTGCATACGCGGGTACTACGCAATTTTTGTGATGATACACTTATCACAAAGGGGCGTCTGTGCCACAACTTCCCGGATAGATGATCTCATCTCCTCGTACGAAGGGCCGTAAAAATACAAAGACATATACTGCTCTCCTCCAAATGAGCCATAGAAGTACCCTTTGCCTTTCATAGCTTTCTCAAGTGCTTCGCATACCTCATTGATATCCGAAGAGCGATAGACTTCCTGTGGCAGGTCTATTGCGTTCAGAGCAATCTCCAGTCCCTCGACATCCCCTATCGCTACCTCTTCGGCAACCTCCCCGTCATCTGTATGACGGATTAGCGTAGAACCCTTCGGTACAATCAGATGGTCGGTAATGAAGGTGCGCAACTTACCGAATGCATCTTTGCTTCTCTCAAAGAGTACAATCTCTATGTCGCAGGCAGAGATCGAGCCATCTGTAGCAAATGTACAAGATGTATCGTCGCCCACATAACCCAAGTCATGCTCCTCAAGCATAGCATCTATCGCATCCTCTACGGCAGCAATACCCTCATTGTCGCCCTTGGCATTAAGATGAAGCGTAACTATATAAAATACTTCTGAGGTAATCGGCTCAATCCCGGCCGGCAAATCATTCTTCATATTGTCGTTATTATTGTCTGTATTTAGTATCTGTCACTATGTAAAGAGCGTCTGTAATACTCCCGGAGAGCGCATCTGGGCAATGCCGGGAAAGTAATGGTCGAAGTAGCTAAGCAGTAGTGTCAGGAGTCTGTTGCGGGTATTCCGACTTATCGTTACGCTTTCGCCCTCCGGCATGGTCAGCATTCGGTAGAGAAAGGAGGAGGCATCGGCTTGCTCTGTCTCGCTCTTGTCTATCGGATGTCTGAATCGTCCCTCTTCAGCCGCCAGGACAAAGCCGTCACGATACTGCTCCGTATCGGGCATGATACCGAGTCTCCAACTCAGTGCTACCATAAAGTGGAGATGAAACGACGCCAAGTGTGCTCCCTCTACTCCCTCCATTCGTCGGATCTCTTGCGCAAGGAACGAGAAAAGCGTAGAGTCGGCCTCCCCTATCCTCAGTATCTTATCCAGCAACTCTGCCATAAATAACGCTACGGCATTGGCAACCGGATCGATGGAGGGACGTAACGGAGCATGGAGGATGGATGCCTCTCTCACCCTCTGGATCTCCCTATTCTGTCGGTGATCTGTCGTAAGATGAAGCAGGCTTAGGGGCAAAAAAAGTGCTCTCAGCCCACCGGAACGACGTCCGGTAGCCCGAGAGACCAAGTAAGAAGTGGAACCAAACTGTTCCGTATAGGCATGTACAATACTATTTGTATCAGAGTATCTCACTGCCTTTAGTATGATGGCAGGTGTATCTATCAGCATTGTACGATGTGATGTATCAACTATTATTTTGCAGCGGCCAGGACATGGACAAGCAGATTCCAGGTCTTCTCTACGGATGGGATATTGACTTTCTCATCCGGAGAGTGCGGATGAGCGATGGTCGGACCGAACGATATCATCTCCATATCGGGCATCACTCCCTGGATGATACCGCACTCCAGACCGGCGTGCATCACCTTGACCGCCGGGCGTACCCCATAAAGCTGCTCATATACCCTGCTCATCACATCGAGGATATAGGACTTCGCATTCGGCTGCCAACCGTTGTAGGCACCATCAAGCTCTACCTTCGCTCCTGCAAGAGCGAAAGCACTCTCGATCGAAGACGCCACCATGTACTTACGAGATTCGGATGAACTGCGTGTAAGGAACTTTGCTTCAAACTTACCTTCCCCGAGACGGACGAGAGCGATATTGGACGAAGCCTCGACCGTATCCGGGAAGTCGGTCAGATAGGTGATAACTCCATTCTGACAAGCCTCCACAGCGTGTATGATATTATTGCTTATCTCTTCCGGCACTATAGTCTTTGGCATCTCATACGCTTCGGCAGTGAAGGAGATACTTCCCTCTATCTCGGCATACTCTCTATTGAAGAGGTCCTCGAAGTCGCTGACGAGCTCCCAGAGATTATCGGCATCCTCCTTCTGCACGGTGATAAGGGCAGACGCCTCGCGTGGGATCGCATTGCGGAGGGATCCGCCCTCGATCCATGCCACGCAGGCAGAAAGCTCCTCGACTGCCTTCTTTAGGAAGCGGAACAACATCTTGTTGGCATTACCCCGACCGAGATGGATATCCACTCCTGAGTGTCCGCCCTTCAGTCCCGATAGCTTCACAAGCACAGCGGTATCGCCATCAGGTGCAGGTCTTTGGTCTTTGTACTCCATCGAGACATTGATATCGACACCACCGGCACAACCTATGAAGAGCTCTCCCTCCACTTCCGAGTCGAGATTGAGCAGGATATCTCCTTTGGAAAAGCCGGGCTTGAGCCCAAAAGCTCCCTCCATCCCTACCTCTTCGTCCACAGTGAAGAGGGCTTCGATCGGGCCATGTACAAGGGTATTGTCGGCCATCACGGCAAGCGCCATCGCCGCTCCTAT
Organism: Porphyromonas sp.; assembly: GCA_041791495.1. GTDB lineage: Bacteria > Bacteroidota > Bacteroidia > Bacteroidales > Porphyromonadaceae > Porphyromonas_A. Next base: position 11,957 of record JBHBLB010000051.1, on the reverse strand, counting down.
ACCGTTGTCCGCACCGAGGGTGGTCTCACGTGCCTTGACCCACTCTCCGTCTATCCAGGGTTGGATAGGATCTTTCAGGAAGTCGTGCTGGACATGACTATTCTTTTGAGGCACCATGTCCAAGTGTGACTGAAGCGTTAGCACTTTACAGCCCTCCATCCCCGGTGTTGCAGATTTGCGGATCAGGACATTGCCGACCTCATCTGTTAGGGTTTCGAGTCCCAACTCTCGGCCTACATTCGCCACATAAGCACACACTTCCTCGACGTGTCCCGTAGGCCTTGGGATCTGGGTAAGGTCATAGAAGTAGCGCCATACGGCTTGCGGCTTTAGATTTTTGATTTCTTGTGACATGGTTTTCTGTTAAATAAATTGATGGTACTGCTTTGAAGAAATATCATTGTACGCACATTGTGCGCAACGATTTTCTGCTAAGATAACCAATTTTCCGATTGGTATAAAATCATTTGTCCGCAATCTTATCGTGCAGCATCCGAGAAGTTTATTTCAGGTTCGGTCATAATCTTCCGGATAAGGGTATATATCTTCGTTTTCCGCTGCTGAAAGATAGTTTTCAGCAGCGGAAAAGTAATAATCAGCGGCAGAAAACCAATTTTCAGCCGCTGAAAACGACTTCAGATGCGGTAGAGACAATTTTCCGGAAGGCACGTATGAGAGTACTCGCCCCATATCCTCTCACAAACGAACTATCACAGGTGCCTAAGCGTACCGATATCGACCTCCGACGTATCACAAAAAACAGAGGGGACTGTGCCGTTTATGGCACAGCCCCCTCTGCTCTATGTCTTATCGTATTTCCCTATCAGAACTCGGCATTGTTCGGAGTCCTCGGGAAAGGAATTACATCTCTGATATTGCTCATACCGGTGACGAAAAGAAGAAGTCGCTCGAAGCCCAGGCCAAAACCGGAATGAGGCACCGTACCATACCTACGGGTATCCATATACCACCATATATCTTCCATAGGGACTCCCATCTCTTCGGCACGGGCAAGCAGTTTGTCATAGTTCTCTTCGCGCTGAGAGCCGCCGATGATTTCACCAATCTTCGGGAAGAGGACGTCCATCGCCCTTACAGTCTTCCCATCTTCGTTCTGCTTCATATAGAAAGACTTGATCTCCTTGGGGTAATCCGTGAGGATAACTGGGCACTTAAAGTGCTGCTCGACCAGGTATCTCTCATGCTCGGCTGCCAAGTCCGCACCCCAATAGATCGGGAACTCGAACTTGTGTCCTCCGGCAACAGCCTCCTCCAGTATCTTGACTCCGTCCGAATACTTCAGACGTACGAAGTCTTGCTTCAGGACAAACTCCAATCTGCTACGGAGTTCTTTGTCTATCATATTATTGAGGAACTCAATATCATCGGCACAATGCTCCAAAGCCCAAGTGATAAGGTACTTGATAAACTCCTCTGCCAAGTCCATATTGTCCTCGATCTCATAGAATGCCATCTCGGGCTCGATCATCCAGAACTCTGCAAGGTGACGTGGAGTGTTGGAGTTCTCGGCACGGAAGGTGGGGCCAAAGGTGTATATCTCACCCAAAGCAGTGGCGGCAAGCTCCCCCTCGAGCTGACCGGAAACAGTGAGGTTGGCATGACGCCCAAAGAAGTCCTCCTTGTAGTCTACCTTACCCTCCTCACATCGTTTCGGATTCTCGATGTCAAGAGTAGTCACCTTGAACATCTGCCCCGCCCCTTCGCAGTCGGACGCCGTAATAATGGGGGTATGGAAATATACGAACCCTTTCTGGTGAAAGAAGGTATGTATCGCCATAGCCATATGGTGACGGATGCGGAAGACTGCGCCAAAGGTGTTTGTACGTGGCCTTAAGTGTGCGATCTCTCTCAGGAACTCCATCGTATGCCCTTTCTTCTGAAGAGGGTAAGTTACGGCATCTGCCGTACCATAGAGCTGAATGCTCTCCGCTACCATCTCGACATTTTGTCCTTGCCCTTGGGACTCTACGAGCTTCCCTACAACACTTATGGATGCTCCGGTCGTAATCTGTTTGAGTAGCTCCTCATCAAATGCTTGAGGATCTACGACTACCTGGAGGTTATGGATGCAGGAGCCGTCATTGAGAGCAATGAAAGCGACGTGCTTACTTCCTCTCTTTGTACGTACCCATCCCCTGACATTGACGGTCAAGCCTACCTTTCCGGCATCCTTTATGATGTCTACTATCTTTGTTCTTTTCATATCCTTCTGTCTGAAAGTTACTCAAAAGCTCCCATTCTCAGCATATTCACCTCGTCTTGAGTCAAGTATCTCCACTTACCCCTACCCAGGTTCTTCTTCGTAAGACCCGCGAAGTAGACTCGGTCAAGCTTATACACATGGTAACCCAGGTGCTCAAATATACGGCGGACGATGCGGTTGCGCCCGGAATGGATCTCGATACCGACCTGCGTATGATCCTCTTCGGAAGCATAACTGATCGCATCTGCATGCATCTCGCCATCCTCAAGTTCGATGCCGTCTGCTATCTTTTGCATATCCTCTATCGATACTTCTTTGTCCAACCATACGTGGTAGATCTTCTTCTTCTTGAAAGAAGGGTGCACAAGTTTCGATGCCAGGTCTCCATCGTTCGTAAGCAAAAGCACCCCGGTTGTATTTCTGTCGAGACGACCAACGGGATAGATGCGCTCACGACACGCATTCTTCACAAGATGAAGTACAGTAAGCCGCTCCTGAGGATCCTCAGAAGTCGTCACGCAGTTCCTTGGTTTGTTCAAAAGGACATACACCTTGTTTTCAGGCTTTACCTCCTTGCCATTGACAAGTACCGCATCATTCATCGTAATCTTCGTACCTAGTTCGGTCACGACCTGACCATTGACCAAGACAGCTCCGGCTTGTATCAACTCATCAGCCTCACGTCTTGAACAAACTCCGGAGTTAGCGAGGAACTTATTCAGGCGAATCGGAGCATTTATATCAAAAGCCTCGTCTTCATATACGACAGGAGTCGGCTTCGGAGTGAATTTCTGCGTTGGCTTTTGCCTGCGTTGTTGGGGCCTCTGTGGGTAACGGCCGTTATTGTTGTTCGGTCTGTTGTATCCGCCTTGCTGGTCATTCCCACCGCCGAATTGGCGTCTTACCTGAGGACGACGCGGACGACTCTGTCCGTATTGTCCCTCCTCTTGATTGTAATACTGGGGTCTATCACCATACTGTTGGCGATAATTTTCTCGCGTTTGGTTATATCGTTCCTTGTAATACTCACGTTGTTGTGAAGCACTTTCTCCAGACTGATGCTGGTCATATCCGCCGCGTCTTTCGTAATCACCGTAACCGCTATTACGATAGTCATAGTTGCCACGATCCTGACGTGGGTAACGGGTCTGATGCCCTCTATCGTTATTATCGTAAGGTCTGCGATAATTATTGTCATAACGTTGGTATCCGCCCGTCGAACGTTCGTAACGTTGTTCGGGGGATTGTTCCATTGCTTTCACTTCCGAGATACGCATCCTACGGCGTCTTTGCGGCTGATTGTCACCTTGCATATCCTCATTGGCTTTGTTTTCTGCCTGGATTGCAAGAAATCTGTCTCTATAACTACCGGGTTCGGAGCCTACTCCTCTGTCATTATTATACCTACGACCATATCCCCCGTTCTCTTGCCTGTCGTTGTAATAATTGCTTGATGTCGGGCGGGTATTACGTGGTCTATATTCGTTGTGATTGAACTCTCTGCCATAGTAAGAGGATCTATCGTTCTCTCTTCTGTATCCTCTTGTTCTTTCTCTTCCAGTGTCATACGAACCATCCGATATCGCAGCGGAATCTGTTCCCTGACGTTCTTCAAAAATCTCGTCGTTCATTTTGGTAACTTAATTTGTTAATGTAATGGGTAAGTAGAGACTTACAGCCTCACGGTTGCGTAAAAATAAAATTGTAAATCAAATAACTAGCTAGTATTCTGCACCATCAAGATGCTATTTTAACTGCAAAAATACGGAATTTTTCTGTGATATGATCACATCACCCAAACCTTTTAGTGAGCTCTTTTGCGGTAACTATCGATACGATTGTTTTACCATCGGGGGCGATGGTATTATCAGGGAACACGGAGAGCTCCGCGACTATCGCCGAAGCCATCTCGGTACCGGGAGTCAATCTCTCGGACTGTAGCCTGAGCGTGGTCAGTCGCGAGACCAGTCGATGCCTTACCACCTCTTCAGTACTTCGCTCACAAGTCGCGCACTCTTCTATAATGTCGAGCAGGAGTTCGCTCTCATTTCCTGCTTTGAGTCCGTACGGTATGCCATTGATGGCATAAGTCCCCCCACCCATATCCGATATCTCGAAGCCAAGAGTATGCAACGCATCGAGATGAGATTCCAGCAGATTGGCATCTTTGACCCCGAGGTCTATAAGTTCGGGAAATATAAGTCTATTAGGTAGTATCGTATCCTTCTTCAGCATCCCCATATACTCTTCGTATATGATTTTCATACGAGCACGCCTGAGGTGCACGATACGTATCTCACCATCCTCGGACACGATGGCATACTCACCGCATAGCACAATGGAGGATGGGGTATTTCGTTCCTCTACGAGAGGCGTAGGCTCGATGATCCGAGACGGCACGATCACCTCCTTCTTCGTTATCGCAGAAGGTATGGTGCGGACCCTCTCCGTCCGACTTCGCTCTGCTTCAAAGGTCTCATAGAAACTACTCCATTCAGACATATCGGGAAGTCGGAACTGCTCCGGCAGCTCTGCCGTGTCGAGAGGCACATAGGCTTCGGTCGGAAGAGGAGGCTTCGTCGGAGAGATTATGGGAGGCATCTCCATATCTACGATATCCATGGGGACGAATGTCGGTAAGTCTATCGGGTTCGTCTCGTCAAAGTCGATAGAGGGTACCGCAGCACCTTTCATCAGCACCTCTCTCACCATGGAGTAGAGGATCTTACCTATATCGCTTTCTGCCTCAAACTTTATCTCCGTTTTCGTAGGGTGAATGTTCACGTCTATGGAGGACGGATCGACATTCAGGAATATGAAGTACTCCGGCTGCTCTCCCGCAGGTATCATACTCTCGTACGCGTTCATCACGGTACGGTGAAAATATGGGTGACGCATATATCTCCCATTGACGAAGAAGTGCTGGAGTGCTCCCCTCTTACGAGATGCCGATGCTCTACTTACGTACCCCGTGATGCGTGCTAATGGGGTATCGGCATCAAGCGTCAGGAGAGAGTCTATCAGTCTTCTACCGAAGAGGTCTACGATGCGTTGCTTCTGAGAGGTCGGCGTTAGCTTAAAAGTCAGCTGTTCGTTGTGACTTAGCGCAAACGATACCTGAGGATGTACGATGGCTATACGCTGAACTTCGATGATGATATGCTTGAACTCCGTATCATCTGCCTTGAGGAACTTTCGTCTTGCGGGGACGTTGAAGAATAGATTCTTGACTGCGAAATTGGCCCCTTTACTACATACTATCGGCTGCGATGCGGTCACCTTGGAGGCTTCAAGCTCAATCCGCGTACCCATCTCGGCATCCTCCTGCCTTGTCTGTAGGACGACCTGCGCGACAGCTGCGATAGAGGCCAACGCTTCACCCCTGAATCCCATGGTCGTGAGGGCAAAGAGGTCATCGGCGGTACGGATCTTCGAGGTGGCATGACGCTCAAATGCCATACGAGCATCCATGGGTGCCATCCCCTTACCGTTATCTATCACTTGGATCAGCGTCTTCCCGGCATGTTTGATCTCTATGATTATCTCGGTAGCTCCCGCATCCATGGCGTTCTCCACCAGCTCTTTGATCACCGAAGCAGGGCGTTGGATCACTTCTCCGGCTGCGATCTGATTGGCGATGTTATCCGGAAGGAGATTGATGGTATTGTCCATGGAGATTACTTATAGTACAGATACAATACCACAGCAAGCAGTACTGCCACGAGGATCAATAGCCAGTTTTGCGAGCGACGTTTCTCTGCGGCATTAGGGACTCCCGCATATTTCTTCAGATGCTTCGAGGAGCTGTGGAATGCCCCTTTGATGTTTTCCTTGACATCTTCGGCAGTGAGCCCTTCCTCTCCGCGCACCTCTCTGCGTGCCTTCTCCACCTTACGCTGCAGGTTCTCCTTACGCTCATCACTGTATAGGGGTTTGTAGCTAAATCCTCTCGGCTTCTTTAGGTTATAAAACTGGAAAATGCCCATTTCGTTTATTCTTAAATCAGTATGAATTGATATGTCCAAAGATAACACAATCTACGAAGAGTTGAAAGCCCCGCCCCAACAACCGGGCGACACAGCCAAGGTGAACGGCACGGACTATCCGAGCGACAAAGCCCCAAGGTCAGGGTATAAACTTGGGGATAACGGGACATGAACTCATTTTCTGCTCCTGAAAGTTGGTTTTCAGGAGCGGGGGACTAATTTTCAGGGGTGGATTATTACCTTTCAGTCGCTGAGTACAAGTTCATATCCCGTTATCCCCAAGTTTCTATCCGTACCCGAAACTCTTTGCTCCGGCATATCCTACCCTCCTACCCCGGATGCGATACAAAAAGGGCTGCACCGAAACATCGGCACAGCCCCGTAGGATATACCTGCTCTCCCCCCCTTGCTCCGGAGGATCCTACTTTCGGCCCCTCCTGAGCCTACGAAGGGTATAAAATACCCCAGGGAAGTACAGCACAATACAGCAGTTGAGGTACCTCAGGATCCCAACTTTCGATACCGTGGCTTTGGCCAGAGCGGTCTTGAGACTCGTATCTATGCTGCGCTCCAACTCGTCCCGTTCGGTACAGGGTACAGAGATCAGGGTCTTGATCATTACTTTCTTCAGTCGGTACAACTTAATCGCCAGCGCACTCCGTGCCATCTCGGGGTCCGAAAAGTTCTCGGGATGGGACGCGATGAACTCGGCTTGGGTCTCCAACGACTCCAACCAATCATAAAAACGTCGTATAGCACTGTGGCTAAATGAGGTAATACTGTTGGGCTGACTTATATAATGATATGTCGGGGTATCTACTTTGACAACACACTTTGCCCTTGCAAACAAACGATACATCACGAAGATATCCTCGAAGGTCTTGCCTGTGGGGAAACGGATACCGTCGAAGAGTTCACGCTTGATGAGCTTCCCCCATAGATGATCCCGGATATCCTTATTGACATATAGTGCCGTGAGTGCCTCCGTACCTTCATAAACGACAATAGAGCTATCCATTGAGATGTCGGGTCGCCGATACTCTTCCAGGGTACGTCCGCTTATGGAGATGTCGGCATCGTGCTCCTGAGCGATACGGTACAGGAGTTCCAGATACTCAGGCTCGACCCAGTCGTCGGAGTCTACAAATGCAATGTATCTACCCGATGCGGCACTTATACCGGTATTTCTTGCTTCGGATACTCCTTGATTGGGTTGAGATATGATCTTGACTTGAGGATTCTCTGATGCGATATGCTCACAGAGAGCCAGAGAGTTGTCGGAACTTCCGTCATTGACAACGATAACTTCAAAGTCTCCGAGCGATTGAGTAAGGATAGAGTTTAGGCACGTCTCGATATACGGTTCTACATTATATACCGGGACGATGATACTTATCAAGGGTGCTTTCATGTTGAGGGGTTGTTATGATACTCGATACTTCAGATGTGCGATCACTTTATTGATCAGAAGGTACGCTTATAATGCAAGCATCCGTATCGGCATATCGGGCGCATATATCGGGTGCGTGGTCCGTCGATCCGTCATTGATGACGAAGATCTCTATATCTCTTAATGTCTGACTTAATAGAGATTTGAGGCAACGCACCACGAACTTCTCAACATTGTATGCGGGGACAATGACACTTATGAACGGATGCATCGCTTGGTGTATTAGAAGTGGTTGTAACGGTTTTTCCAAAATGCCCGGTGGTACTTGAATACCTTCTCGCGTACCATCTCGGGGTCTGCTCGCATAGCATCGGCATACTCTGCCGACAAGAGCCTCATAAATGCTTCCCTGCCCCATAGTCTGCAGAAACTACGACACCCCATATCTATGGTGACATTGCCGAACACCATCCTATTGATGTCCACAAGGCAGAAGGTATAGTCTCCCTCGGGTGTCTGGTCAAATAGGATATTGCCGGGCGAATAGTCCTTATGGTACACTCCCTGCTTGTGCAGGTGAGCAGTGAAGCGTGCGAACGCCTTCACAATCTCATCCCTACCGTCGAGATCGGTGTCGCCGAACTCATACATATTGCGTCGTAAAGGACTCTGGAGCGTGACAAGATAACTGTGCGCAATACTTAGTGAAGTGCGGTGCAAGACATACGCTACGGGCTGCGGAGTGGCGATACCTCTCTCCATAAGCGTGAAGGCATTCTCGTAGGCTCGTAGTGCTTTGGGCTTGCGCAGAGTGGCATAAACATATCTGTTGATGATATTGGGGACAGCAAAACGCTTGACATTCAACACGGCACCATCCGGTAGCGTAAACACCTTGATCTCATTACGTGCCTTATAAATAGTCTCGCCCCTTTCATAGAATTGCGTATCTAGCGATTCTATGAAAGAGGCGTACCTTTCATATCCTTGGGTGATGACTGTCTGCTTCATCGGGGATGTAATCTTTATTTCTATAGACTTATCAAAGTTAATGATAATCTATCAAATTGCTACTTCCCTTTGTTCAAGATGCGCTTTACGACCTCTTGCAACAGATGATCTATATCTTGCTGCCGATGCAATCCCTCAATCGGAAAGTCAATAGCGCACACTTTGGTATCCCCGTGACTAAAGTATATCGCCTTCCCCTCCTTATCCGGCATACGGATAGCTATCGTTGCCGCAGACGCTACCGGAGAGATAGCGTCCTCTTCTCCGGAGAGAGCAACATACCCAAGCACCTCTCGTGTGAACTCATGCGACTCCGCACCAAGATCTGAAGCAAGATATGCTCCGGAAAGAACCAATGACTTGCCGTCAAGTAGGAAGGACTCGATAGCAAACATCAGGTCTTTGTCGAAAAGCGAATACTTCGCCGGACTTTCTTTGATAAGAGGAGAGATTGCTTTCTGTCTACCAAAGATCAGATCCACTACATCATATCCTTTGAGGATATCCGGATCTGTCGATAGGTATGCCCGAGAGGTTGAAGCGACAGAATACCCTGCACGCAGAAGCGCATTGGCATGAATGGCGGCATAATTGAACGTATTGCCCCTGCGCCTTACGGGAAGGGCTCCACTATCTATATAAGCGACATCTTCAAAGTACGGGATCGCACTATCGGGAGATCCGAATTGTCTTGTCTCAGGATCATATTCGGGTCCGGAGACTTTATCGAAACCATTTACAATCATTACCTTCTTGGCATCCGGCCCCGCCGTAGCAACGACAACTTCTTCGGAAGGAAAGGAATGCCCTCCTGCATTAACGGCAACAACCTTAAAGCGATAAAGTAAACCCGGATCTATGTCAAAGACAAGTGAAGTCTTCCTTACGATCCGTCCCATGTCATAGACACCATCCCCCACAGCCGTGTACAATATATAATGTGTAGGTATAGCTGTCGCTTCGAGTTCGTCTATCGTCGGGCTCCAAGACAGGTAGACTTTACCCGTTACGGGCATAACATCTGCTGAGATTCCTCTTACAGGTAGAGGATGGACTACATAAGGAAGATTGTACTCTGTGGAAAGAAAACGAAGCAGTCCCTTATAAATAGATCGACTTACCATAAACTTGAAGTCGGGATCATGGGCATACTTCATATCCGCAACGTTTTCGTGAGACAACAATTCCAGGAGCATTCCCGGTACGGATCCCCAAGTCGCCTCGGAATAGTTCCTATCCCACATCCCCCTACGTACCCAATCTTTATTATAATGATAACGTATATCATCGACAATGTATGACTGAATGATATCGGTAAGTTCCCTTGCTAGACCACGACTTATCCCACTTGGATAGAATCCATCCCCCCACTTACTGTTATAAATTCCCAATGTCCCGAAGACTTTATTATCAACTCGCTTCCCTGCATCCGTATGTATAGCTAATGAGAGATCTATTGGGATATTAAGACCTTTGCTTTGAGGATTGATGGCGGTGCCGCCGGTGAGATAACTAACCCAGATACCTCTGCTCTTATAGTCATCGACATAATCATCCTTTCCCTTATAACTATTAAATATGGAATCGGGAATCCCTGCCCATTGCATCCAATATCGTGCTCCTTCTGCATATCTGGGAAGCCCACTTGTAATATAAGGAGTTGCAGGGATTCGACGCCTTTTCCCTCGGACTCTTACGGTAGACCCCGGCATCGAACGTTCAATATTTCCCATCCCTCCGCCAATCTTGACAGCATCTGCCGTGACGATACGATCATCGTACCTTGACTTATTGCTGAGCGTTACCCCTTGCCACTTCTCCCCCGTGGTAAAAGGGAACTGTCCAAGATAGATCCACGTGCCTCCTCCCATCGTTTGGTTCACCTTAAAGGTGTTTTCGCCTCCGGCATGATGTACCGTATAGAGTGCGTCATCAACACTATTAGCCACTGTACGGTATGCAACATACACAGCATAGTATCCGGATGAGTCGATATCTGCTTGCCAACGTGCTGATGCACTCCCTCGTACCGAAGAACGAACCTTTGCGGTAGTCCCCATAGTAAAAGGGTTATCATTCCCTCGTAAACGCTCTTTAGGGTAAGCAAAACCACCCTTTAACTCTTTCCAACCTTCCCCGTCTTTAGAAAAACGCCCCCTATTCAGTGCCCCGCCATCATTATCAATAATATATTCACGGTCAGAAAAATCTCTCTCGTGTGGCATAAGAACGATAGCCCCACTATGCTCAAGCATCGGGGCAAGGTACGGAACCACGTAGGAAATTGTGAGTATATCCTCGACAGTCCCATTGATTATGGGGCGCTGCCATCGCCACTTTGCCTTCTTGTTGTCGTAGAAATATCCATGGCTATGCCAGAGCGCGAGGTGGCGCCCTGTCAATACTCCTGTTGGGGCCAATCGGTCCAGTGGAGTAATAAGTGGGAAAGTTTCTCTCTTTCCTTCGGTCAGTTTAGCCCACCTATCCCGTTGTACCTCTCCTCCAAAGGCAATAGGAACCAACTCTTCTATAGACTTCCCCTCATACACAATCTTAATTTTAGTGGCAGATACCCCTTGAGTCTCGTATGCCGAACGAAATCTTTGATAAAGTCTTTCTATCATCTCCCGTCGAAACGGGAGATTACCACACTGTGGATTTAGCTCAATAGTAAGACAATCTTCTACAAAGTAATGCTTTGCTATTCCACAAGGGGCAATACGAAGTAGTGGTGAGATCTCATCTTCAATCACAGTATTGACTACAGAGATATCGACAGAGTCAAGTCTCGAAACTGACTGTGCAGACATCGTAATTGGGAATATAAGAAGTAGAAGTATATTGATTGCAATCTTGCTCATACTACATAACCATTAAATATATGCTTGTTGATGTCTTCGGAATGAAAAACAAGCACTCCAACGACTATACATTTACTCAATCTTTACCGCGCTTTTTTTGATGCGGATGCCTGAGCCTCCAGTTCAAGTAACCGATCTCTATATTGAGCTGCCGAAATGAAATCCATCTCCTTAGCGGCTCTAAGCATGGCAGCACGCGTCTTCTCTATCATCTCTTCCAGAGTACCCGAAGAGACATAAGTAGCTTCGCTCTCCGCCGCGAGCACAACTTTCTTGTGCGACAAGTCATAGCTCTTCTCCTCACTCCTATATCCGCTCTGTCCTGTCAGCTCAAGTATCGAAGCACTCTTCTTGACAATCTGTTTCGGGACTATACCATGTTGTTCGTTGTAAGCCAACTGTTTTTCTCTCCGACGCGCTGTCTCCTCCATCGTTAGGCGCATACTTTCAGTGACAGTATCAGCATAGAAGATGTCAAGACCATT
>JBHBLB010000050.1:0-76208 GCA_041791495.1 Porphyromonas sp. | reverse complement strand
TTGGTCTTCTCGTTCGTCGTGTACCGTGCAGTGAAGGTCATCGTCGGGACGAACGTACCATTCTTTGGGATCTTTACCGTATCGGTTGCGATCATGTTGCTACCTTCGGTCGCTTTCAGCACCACGCCCTTGCGGGTATGTGTGATAGAAAGGGGGAGATTGCCCCACGAAGAGAGCGGACTTCGGAGGTTCAACGTCGCAAGCGTACGGGGGGATGATGGGGACGAAGCGGTAGTAGGACGAACCTCTTCGCACAAGAGGAGTGCCGAACCACTACCGTTGGGTCGGACAAAGTAGGTACGCGTCTCGGTATCGTCGGCATAACCGAACAGATCCCAACGGAACATGTTGCGGGTCGAAGGGATACGCTCGAAGAGACAAGTAAGGGTGTACTCCCAAGCCGTCCCGTCGCCACCATACGTTCTCCCGATCCGGCTCTCCTCTCCTATCGCATGCTGAGCTATGGAGAGCACTTCGCCCCTTACGACAAAGTGGACTGTGTCTCCGCTCCAGTCGGTAAGCGGGTCACTATCTTCTACGGGGATGTCGGAGTCATTATCGGGGATATCGGGGACTTCTACGTCATCTGCTGTCGGAGATGCCGTAGGGATTGTCCAGTGGAGTTTGGTCTTCTCGTTCGTCGTGTACCGTGCAGTGAAGGTCATCGTCGGGACAAATGCGCCATCCTTTGGGATCTTTACCGTATCGGTTGCGATCATGTTGCTACCTTCGGTCGCTTTCAGTACCACGCCCTTGCGGGTATGTGTGATGGAGAGAGGGAGATTGCCCCACGAAGAGAGCGGACTTCGGAGGTTCAGCGTCGCAAGGGTACGAGGGTCGGAGGAGGTCGCCACGTTGGCCCGATGCACCTCTTCGCACAAGAGGAGTGCAGAGCCGCTACCGTTGGGTCGGACAAAGTAGGTACGCGTCTCGGTATCGTCGGCATAACCGAACAGGTCCCAACGGAAAGTGTTACGGGTAGAGGGGATACGCTCGAAGAGACAAGTAAGGGTGTACTCCCAAGCTGTCCCGTCGCCACCATAGGTTCTATCGATCCGGCTCTCCGTTCCCATCGTTCCCTCTGCTATGGAAAGTACTTCACCCCTTACGACAAAGTGAGAGATATCTCCGCTCCAGCCTTCCAACTTATCGGTATCTTGAGGAGGAAGGGGAGCATCCTCCGTCACGACTTCAAAGGAAAGGGTCCCAACTTCTTCCCCTGTCGGCGTACGAAGTCCCGCAATGGAGCACGTATAGGTCGTAGCAGGACGAAGCGCCTCACCGAGATCTATGACCAACGTATTGGGGAGTGTAGGGTGAAGGGTCAGCACCGGAGTGAAGCCGGGACACAACACGGTGGCATGAGAGATCGCTACCGCTGAGTTGAGTTGTACATCGATTTGCCCCGCTTCATGGGGAGTAATGGCAAGGATGTGCACTTCCGGGGCAGGGGGTTCCGGGACTTCTTCAGTCACGACCTCGAATGAGAGCGCACCAACTTCCCGTCCCACAGCGGTACGAAGCCCTCTGACGGTAAAGGTATATGTGCTTGCGGGACGGAACCTCTCCCCAAGATCGATGACCAAGGTGCGGGGAAGTGTAGGATGCAAAGACAATGTAGGCACATAACCATCGCACAAAACGGAAGCACGAGATATATCAACCTCAGCATCGAGCCGTACCTCTACCTGCCCCTCTTCACGGGGAGTAATGGTAAGGATGCGCACTTCGACGACAGGAGGAGCGATTATCTCCCCTCGCTCTTCGACTGTCGGCAGTCGCCAGTGCAGCTTCTCTTTCTCGCTTTTGGTATACTTGGCCGTCAGCTTCATCTCTCCGACGAATGCCCCTTGCCGCGTCAGTGGGACGGGCGGTGCGGTAACGGCGATGTCGCCATGCTCTCGGATCGACAGAGAGATCCCGTCAGCATCGCGGACGACTTGTATCGGGAGGAGCTGCCATGCCTCTTCCGGGGACTGGATCGGTAGGAAAGTCAGCACCTTTCTGCTCGTTGTCTCCTCACCTGAGAGGATATCTTCCCAGAGGTTCAATGCCTTACCGTCACTTGCAGGACGTACAATGTATGCGTAACTTTTAGGATCGCTCTTGATGACGAATAGCTGCCACTCGAATGTATTTCGGCTTGTGGGTGTGCGCTCCATCATACTTGTCATCTCAAAGGTGCGCACCCGATCCTCTTCCGAATAGGACAAAGTGAGGTACGCTACGGGAGGCTCTGCATCGGGAGCTACGGAGAGGACATCACCTTTCAGGCGAAACTTCTCCCTCTCTCCCTGCCATGCCCCGAAGTCTCTCGGATCCTCTTCCTCCGTCGATACCTCAAACGTAACGTCCGACAGTATCTTCCCTCCTGAGCTTTTCAGACCTTTGATGACAAAGGTATAGTTCTGCCCACTCTTGAATGGCTCACCCAGAGATACAATAGCAGTAGAGGGGTCGGTCGGGTGCAGTCTTATGCTGGGAAGGAACCCGATGCAGTGCACCCTCGCTCCGGAAGTATCGACAGGACGATCGAACGTGACAAAGACTTCTCCCGACTCTTGAGGTGCAATGTTAAGGAGAGCGATATCCTCGGGAGGTGTATCCTCCACCTTTGTCTCCGCTGTGGGGAGTCGCCAGTTCAGGTGCTTCTTCTCATTTTTGGTAAAGAAAGCCGTGAGCTTCATCCTACTTTGCACCGCCCCTTTGTGCACAAGAGCGGCAGGATTACTGCTTATCACTCTCCCCGAAGCGGTACTTACGCTAAGCCGGAGCGCATCATCGCTGTGCTCCAACGAGATCTTCAGCTCCTGCCAATCGCTTAGCGGCGACGGGAGGAGTACATGCGACAACATCTGCTTGCGGCCCATCGCATCCCGTTGATAGAGATTGACAGAGGCCCCGTCGGCTGCGGGCTCGACTGTGATCGGGTATTCGTGTCCGCTTTCGGTGATGGAGAAGGGTTGCCACTCGAACCTATTGCGAGACGAAGGCAGTCGTCCGAATAGGCAATCGAGGGTAAAGAGTTGTGCTTTAGCCGTTCCTAATGAGTAGTCGCACCATACCGAAACCGGGGAGGTTGCGGCATCGTCAGCTACGGAAAGGATCCCGTCTCGAAGCCTAAACCCTTCCGTAGCTCCTTGCCACCGAGACCAGCCTGTCGTGGATTGTGCTTTGGCAACAAAGGAGAGCAGCACCAATACCCAGCCGACCCCCCACCTCAGCCATTGATGTGCGCTCCCGTCGATCATACTGCCGGCAAACTCATCCCTGTGAACTTGCGATAGAGGTCGAGAGCATATACATCGGTCATGCCCGAGATATAGTCCAGTGCTGTCTGGATCTTACCATAGAGGCTGGGGCGTTCCATATCGTACTGCGGTGGGATGCGATTGAACCACAGTCGGGAGTAGGCATGGTTCGGTTTGCGTTGTACCTCTATCAGCGTATCGAGCAGGTACTCGAAGATACGAAATCCGGCAAGCTCTATATCAAGTACCTCTTTGGCATTGTAGATATGCCTATACGCCATCTTTCGGCAGGCGTCGTAAGCGTTACTTTGTCGCACAGGCATCCGGTCGGTAAGGGATTTTTCAAACGTCCCGCACAGTATCTCCTCCTCATGTCGAAGGAAGGTATCGACACAAGCATCTACCATCTCACCTATGACAGCCGAACGAAGATAAGCGATCCTTTCGTTCACATCCTCCACTTTCTCCATTCTCTGCCTGATACGACCCAGACGGTCAGGGTCGAAGAACGCGGACAAGAGCTCGACAGTCGTATCATAGCTCAGTATCTTTAGCTTGAAAGCATCCTCGATGTCCATAATCTGGTAACAGATATCGTCGGCTGCTTCGACGAGGTAGACCAGTGGGTGGCGGGCAAACTTCGGAGGCTCTCCCTCTCCGGACAGGCGGGGGATCCCGAGATGTTCGGCTATGCGGGCGTAAGACTCCTGTTCGGTCTGAAAGAATCCGAACTTATGTTTGTTGTCCAAAGAGGTATGAGGGTACTTCACTATCGAAGCGAGGGTGCTGTAAGTCAGCACAAATCCTCCATCTCTACGCCCCTTGAAGGCATGGGTAAGCAGACGGATGGCATTGGCGTTCCCCTCGAAGTGGGCAAAGTCCTCCCACCTGTCCTCTGCACGACGTACCTCCTCTTCCCATCGCTGCCCCTTCCCTTCGGTGAAGTAAGCGGTAATGGCACGCTCCCCGGCGTGACCGAAAGGAGGGTTCCCCATGTCATGTGCCAGACAAGCTGCCGACACTATGGCACCGAAGTCGGAGAAGTCTGCCGACAGCTCCGGGTAACGAGCCTTGATCTCTCGCCCTACCTGTGTCCCGAGTGAACGACCTATACAGGAGACTTCCAGGCTGTGTGTCAGCCTGTTGTGCACAAAGATCTTACCCGGGAGGGGGAAGACCTGTGTCTTGTTCTGGAGCCGGCGGAACGGGGCAGAGAATATCAGCCTGTCGTAGTCCCGCTGAAAGTCGGTACGTGTCTGCTGAGGGGCTTCATAATCTTCGAGACCGAACCTCCGGTCACTTATCAATCTCTCCCACTCCATGCGCTTCGGTTGAGTGCTCATAGTCCTTTTTCTTTGAGAAGTCGTACGAAAGTCTTTATCCCCTCCGAGGCACCCGAGCGGATGTAGTGCACGCCCGCTCCGGCATTTACTTCGTTAGGGTCGATGAGGAATACCGGAGTGTCGCTCCGCACGTAGCGGACGAGCCCCGAGGCAGGATATACATTGAGCGAAGTCCCTATGATAAGGAAGATGTCGGCTCTCTGCACCTCACGCGCGCCCTCCTCAAGTCTCGGCACCTGCTCACCGAAGAAGACGATGAACGGCCTCAGCATATAGCCCTGCTCGTCTCTATCCTCTACGGTCAGTTCGATACGCCCCTCGGGGAGAGGTAGCGGAGTGTAGGGATCGGCAGTAGAGGCACACTTGAAGAGCTCTCCGTGCAGGTGTATGACATGTGTCGAGCCGGCGCGTTCATGGAGATCGTCCACGTTCTGTGTCACTATACGTACATCGTAGTCACGCTCCAGGTCAGCAAGGAGGCGATGAGCGTCGTTCGGCTGAGCCTTGGCGCACTCTCGCCTCCGCATATTGTAGAACTCCGTCACCAGTTTCGGGTTGCTTCTCAGGGCTTCGGGCGTACAGACATCCTCGATGTTGTACTTCGCCCATAGCCCGTCCGAGTCTCTGAATGTAGCGAGGCCGCTCTCGGCACTCATTCCTGCCCCACTGAGCACGGTGAGTATCGGTTTTCGATCCATTGGTATTATAGTCCTTTGGGGTTCTCACCGTATTCGTTGGATCCTGGCGTACTGTCCTGACAGAGCCATACTATCAGCATGATTGAACCTATCAACGGGAGGAGTATCCAGAGGATGCGCCATCCGCTCTTGCCTGTGTCGTGCAGCCTGCGTACAGTCACTGCCAAAGCAGGGATGAACGAAACGAGTCCGAAGATAGCACTGACCCCAATCAGTAGCATATAGATCATAAACGTATCAATGAACATATACTCAAGGGTCGTAAGGATGAGCATAATAATCATATAATAAAGGTTGAAGCCCCAATACTCCGAACGGCGAGATCTGCCATTGAAGTCGAAATATTTGTGATAGACGTTCGTAAAATGTTGAAATAATGACTGTTCCATTGTTTGTAAGAATTAGTGTTAGTTTGGTAATTGTTATGCACAAATATAACTATTCATAGCAAGCTGCACAACCTCGCCAATCGGCTCTGTTCCACCAAGGAACGCACGAGAACCCCACCTCTTCGGGGGTCGAAGTCGCCTCCTTGCCGTACGGAAATTAGTCACGTCCGGACACAAAGTTGTATTCAAGGGCGGAAAGGTAGTTTCCAGGAGTGGAAAAGTAATAATCTGGGGCTGAAAAGTGATTTTCAGCCCCAGATTATTACTTGATATACCGTTATCGACAAGTTTTTGCCCCGATCCGGGCATTGTCGCTTCGGGTTATTCTTTGAGATGACCGTGGTAGATGAGCCCTTCGGTATGGTCAGAAGTCATATTGAGAGACACAGCTCCGTTGGGATAGATCAGGAAGTTGAGCGTCACCCCATTGCGGTCTCTATTGTGCGCTTCGATACGAACGTTCACTCCCCCCTTGCTGTTGGGGCTGACGGAGTAGCGACTCATCTTCGACTCAAAGGTCATCGGGCCCTCTCCCATCATAGAGGCACGGTACGAGCGTCCGAAGAAAGGCAGGTAGCACAGCACACTATCGCCCTTGACTTGCAAGCCATATCCATGCGGATTGAAGGTACTCGGCACATAACGTCCGAAGATATTGTCTACCTCGAACGTCCAATCCCGTCCGTCCAGATAGCTCCTCAAGGCTTCGTCATCGACAAAGCTCTTGCCCGCTACGTAACCTTCGCCTTTCTTTCCCCCGAAGATGGCGCAAGATGCCAGCATCATGCCGCATACTACAAGCAGTATAATCTTTTTCATGATGTAACTCCTTTCTTATTAAGTCAGTAACTCCCTACGACAAACATAGCAACAATAAGCCAATCCGCCAAGGATTGACTTCCGTTTTTTCCGAAATCAGAAGTCGAGACGCAACGCCCCCTTGATACCATACTTCGGGCCGGCAAAGGGACCGGGTGGGGTAAGCCGCTTGAAGACATCTATGCGAAGGATCCGGAAGATATTCTCAAGTCCGAAGCCAATCTCGGCATAGAACTTCCCCCGCATCTCTGTCGAGAGGTTGGGCAATAGGAAGAGCTCACTGCTCGTCTCGGCACGGTTGAGCGTCGTAGTATTACCGTAGAGGGCATTGAAGGTGATGACCTCTCGGGCATGTAGCCTATTGATGAGAGGGATAAAGTTGAGGATCAGCCCACGAAGATGATAGGAGGCAAAGAGTGTGGCGTACTCGTCACCGATGTATTCCATAGGCTTGAGGAGCTGGAATGCAAAGTCATTGTAGGCGATAGCAGAGTTGGTAGGCGGAGTGTACAGGAGAGGGAAGGGCACGCTATTCCAGATCTTACCTGCCGTAAGGCGATAGTCTATGTTGCCGAACGAAGAGAGCCATAGCCTCTGCTCTATCCCGACCTCGGTACGGTGGAATGCAAAGTCACCGCCCAATGCCTTGAGCGAGGTCTCGTGCTTGAGTGTGAAGATGGGGAAGTCCCGCTGGATGTGTCTGCGGTCGGAGGAGGTACGGTTGCCCTCATAGACTCTCTCTCCGGGAGCATACCGCAGCTTGATCCCCACAGAGACGTCACACATACGTGGGATGCGTATAAGTGTGGAGTCTCGCCTCACCTTCACGTATGAGAGCGAACCGGTAGGACGATCTATGGCGTGCTGACCGTACAGGTCCACGGATAGGCCTGTGTGGAAATCCTGTCGGTAACGCAAGTGCCAGGTCTTGCGGTAGGAGCGGCTGGTGAGATATGCAGTACCTATGTTGCGAAGGATATTGTCCTTGTTGTCGTTGTCGAACATCTGCCCGGGCGTATAGAGGTCGTACTCGTGCTTGAGGGTGATGTCCTGCTTGGGGTACTCGTCGAGGAAGTAGCGCTTTGCCGTAGGGGTGAAGGTGGCTTGTACACTGTACTTCCACTCCTTATCCTTGAAGCCGTAGGCCCCATAGCCTGAGATGAAGAAGTGGGGGGAAAGGAATGCCGTAGATCTCCCGCCGAGACGGAGGCGGAGTCCCTCAATGTTATTCTGCCCGTACAGGGTCGAGAGAGGACCTATATCGAACTTGCTCCCCCCATATATCTTACCTGGGATATAGTCCGTGCGGACATAGCCACCGGAAATCATCTCTGCGGCATCTATGATGATACGGTAAAGAGGAATACTACGTACCTCTCCGAGGAACTCCTTGAGCCCATGGTCGGAGGCAAGGAACGGGTCGGACTCGAGCTCTTCACCGTATCGTCGTGCTTCGGGAGTCCGGGAAAGGTTGCGCACCCTTACGGGATGACGCGTGAGGAGAGTGTCGGGAGAGGAGAAGTTGTACCGGTCGTACTTACGTGTGTGCTCGGCATAGAGAGAGAGGAGCTTACGGAAGAGGGAGAAGCTGATGTTCATATCTTCCTCATCGACCACCCACCTGCCTCCTTCTTCTTCCTTGAATGTCTGCGAGATCTTTAGCTCATTGACAAAGTTGAGATTAATTGTCTTGGGCACTTCCATCTCACTTCGTATCACTTTTGGTTCGTCATCCATGGTCACGAAGAGGCGTCCCCTGAAACAAAAGGTGCGAGGATTGAACGGATAATACTGTATCACCCGCACGACCCTTCCCCGTGAAATGATGGTGTCGGTGAGGTAAAACTTGTAGAACCTCTTGGCACTTGTAGAGAGAGGAGATACAAATCTATTGTTGAGGAGCTTGATGTCGTTGTCGTTGATGTCGATACGGGGGAAGATCTCTTCGAGACTTTGCGTCATCGTCCCATCGTCGATGTTCTGATCGATACCGGTACGCTTGCGGTAACGTATCACTTCTCTCGGCGAACTTTCGGTAGGATTCACGCCGAGATCTGTGACAGACTCCCGCAGAGAGATCGGTAAGACCCACTTGCCGTCCAGCTTGGAGGCGGTAACGTATCTGCGAAAGAAAGGGAAAAGACGGTTAAGTGCACGGTTGTTGAGGTCGAAGTTGGCAAGTGCAAGATTGAGCTTGTCGTACGCCCGATAGGAAAACTCCTCCGGGACGATGCGCTTATTGAGGATGAGCGTATCCATAAGATCCACTGCAGGATTGTTGCGCGCGGAGTACTTCGACCGCTGAGTCTCCACGACGATATCGCGAGAGACTTTGCCCGCAGGCATTACCGCTATCGCAACGGTATCGCCGAGATGATCTGCGGGATAGAACGTGTGCTTGTGCGCTTGGTATCCTTGGCGGATGACGACTACGGTAAGGAGACCTCGCTGTCGTACCCAACGTCCGTCCAGAGCCAAGGTTAGTACCCCCCGATGGTCGGTGTAGAACTCATCTTGTGGGGATACCGAGTGGGTCACCATGGCATAGGCGACCCCGGTGTTCGTAATAGCATCGACAATCTTGACGGTAGAGAGATGTACGCTATCGGACCTTTCGTAAGTCTCTACTCCTTGTGCAGATGCGCTCACAAGGGAGTTCATACAACAAATAAGTATGAACGCCACCAAAAGAATGCCAAAGTTGTCGAGCCTCATACAGGCAAAGCCTTTTACTTTACCGGCAAGATCTCTATCCAATACCCGTCGGGATCGCTGATGAAGTAGAGTCCCATCGACTTGTTTTCGTAGCAGATGCATCCCATTTCCCTATGGTAGGCACGCCACTCATCATAATCTCCATGCACACGCATGCAGAGGTGATACTCCAGATCTCCGAGATTATATGGCTCGATACGGTCACGCAGCCATGTCAGCTCAAGCATGAAGTGGGTCTCTCCATCCCCAAGGTAGACAAGGATGAAGGCACCATCCGATGCTTCTTTGCGCTTGACCTCTTTGAGACCAAGGGCTTTGGCATAGAACTCTATACTTCTCTCGAGGTTGAGCACATTGAAGTTGAAGTGGTCAAAACGTGATCTTAGTTCTAACATAATCGTAAGTTTTGGTAGTATTTGTCACAAATCTACCTTTTTATCACCGTAACTCAAAATAGGCGAAAAGCAAAGAGGCCCTACGGTCATAGTGAAGACCGCAGAGCCTCTTATATAATAATGTGTAAGGATTACTCGGCAGAGCTATCGCCCATAAGCTTTTCCTTGAGAGCAGCAAGCTCTTCGATGTCACCGAGAGTCGACTTCTCTACGGATGGAGTAGCGAAAGAAGGAGTAGACGCTGCCGCTTCCGCACGACGCTGACGGCGCTGTTCGCTTGCAGCTTCTTGGCGTTTTGCCTTTTGCTCATCCTCAAAGATACGGCTGTGCGAAAGGATAATGCGCTTAGCATCTTTGTTGAATTCGATCACCTTGAACTGGATCTTCTCATCAAGCTGAGCCTGAGTGCCGTCTTCTTTTACGAGATGTTTAGGTGTAGCGAAGCCTTCGACTCCGTAAGGAAGAGAGATTACTGCGCCCTTTTCCATCATTTCGATGATCGTCCCTTCGTGTACAGATCCCACCGTAAATATGGTCTCGAATACATCCCATGGGTTTTCTTCGAGCTGCTTGTGCCCGAGGCTGAGGCGACGATTTTCCTTATCGATCTCGAGCACTACCACTTCGATAGGTGCACCTACCTGGGTAAATTCGCTCGGATGTTTGATCTTCTTGGTCCAAGAAAGGTCAGAGATGTGGATAAGGCCGTCTACGCCATCTTCAAACTCTACGAAGACACCGAAGTTGGTAAAGTTACGAACCTTGGCAGAGTGCTGTGAACCCACAGGGAATCTCACTTCGATATCTTCCCATGGATCGGGAGTGAGCTGCTTGAGACCGAGAGACATCTTGCGCTCTTCGCGGTCAAGGGTAAGGATTTGTGCCTCAATCTCGTCACCTACTTTGAGGAAGTCCTGAGCACTGCGTAGGTGCTGTGTCCAAGACATTTCGGAAACGTGGATCAGACCCTCTACGCCCGGAGTCACCTCTACAAACGCACCATAGTCTGCCATTACTACGACACGACCTTTGACCTTGTCGCCTACTTGGAGGTTCTGGTCGAGGCTGTCCCAAGGATGAGCTGTGAGCTGCTTGAGACCGAGAGCGATACGCTTCTTCTCGTCATCGAAGTCAAGGATGACCACGTTTATCTTCTGATCGAGCTGAACTACCTCTTCGGGGTTATTGACACGCCCCCAAGAGAGGTCCGTGATGTGGATGAGACCATCCACGCCACCAAGGTCGATGAAGGCACCATACGAAGTGATGTTCTTGACCACCCCTTCGAGGATCTGACCCTTTTCGAGCTTGGAGATGATTTCTTTCTTTTGTTGTTCAAGTTCGGCCTCGATGAGTGCCTTGTGAGACACCACTACGTTGCGGTACTCTTCATTGACCTTTACGATCTTGAACTCCATCGTCTTACCGACGAATACGTCAAAGTCACGGATAGGCTTCACGTCTATCTGTGATCCAGGTAGGAACGACTCGATGCCAAATATCTCTACGATCATACCGCCACGCGTACGCGACATGATGTAACCCTTGACCACTTCGTCGTTCGCTAGTGCAGTATTGACACGTTCCCACGAACGAGCCGCGCAAGCTTTCTTGTGAGACAGCAGGAGCTGTCCGTTGCGGTCTTCCTGATTTTCGACGAAAACCTCTACTTCATCGCCCACCTTGAGGTCGGGGTTGTAGCGGAATTCCGATACAGGTACCACACCTTCGGATTTGAAACCTACGTTTACGACAACTTCTCTCTTAGTGATCGAAGTCACCTTACCGGTAACGATCTCTTTCTCCTTTACAGAGCCAAAAGTGGATTCATAAGCCGTCTTCGATGCTTCTTTCTGTTCCGCCGTCTCTGTAGAGGCACTCTGGAAGCTGTCCCAATCGAAACCTTCGAGAGGTTTCACTTCTTCGTAGTAATTCTTCATTAGTTGTTAGTAAATAAAATTGTTTGGTTGGTTAGACATTATATTCTATGATAAAACGCCCTGCAAAGGTACGCATTTTCTCGTGACTTCCAACACATTACCGTTCATTATTGATAGAATCCGATGCTTTGTTGCGGTGCGGTCGGTGCCGGAACGGGACCGGCCCCTGCATCCATCGGCCGGGGAAGATGCCACAGAGGGGATGAAAAGCCGGATGTTCCGGGATAGGGAAGTCCTCGGCAGTGCACATGAAGTTGTGTTCCGGGGTGGAAAAGTAATTTTCAGTAGCTGAAAACTAATCATCCGGGGCGGAAAATTACTTTTCCACCCCGGAACACAACTTCTCTTACCGCCTCTGACAATTTCCCTTCCCATTGCCCGAAGGTTTATGTCCGCAGGCTTACGGAGGGATGGCGACGGATGCGTGAAATACTGCCTCGGCGGGGCCACGGTCTTTCTCTTAATTATTAACTTTGCGAACGTGAGTGTGCCCCAGAGATGTATGGAGTGAAAGAGGAAGTCGTGCAATGAAAGTAAAGATGATACTGCCTTCGCTGGAGGAGGCGGACAGCCCCTTTTTCCGCCCGATCAAGTACTCTCTCTTCCCTCCGTTGGGTTTGGCGACACTGGCGGGTTACTTCTCGGAAGAGGATGAGGTGGAGCTGGTGGATCAACATATAGAGGAGTTGAGTATGGAGGATACGCCGGATCTCGTCTGCATTCAGGTATATATCACGAATGCTTATCGGGCTTACGCCATAGCGGATACCTATAGAGAGCGGGGCGCACACGTAGTCCTGGGCGGGCTGCACGTAACCTCGATGCCGGACGAAGCCCTCGCTCATGCCGACACGATTATCGTCGGCCCCGGAGAGGAGGCGTTTCCCCGCTTTCTGGACGACTTTCAGCATAGGCGTGCGGCACGATGCTACGTAGCTCTGGAGCGGCAGATAAGGGAGATCCCCCCGGTACGCCGTGACCTCATCAAGCGAAGCAAATACCTCGTCCCCAACTCCCTTGTGGTCTCGCGTGGCTGCCCTCACCACTGCGACTTCTGTTACAAGGACGCATTCTACGGGGAGGGCAAGGGGTTCTATACGGCACGGGTAGACAAGGCTCTGGCAGAGATCGAGAGTCTCCCCGGGAGACACCTATACTTTCTGGACGATCATCTCTTGGGTAGTCCGCCATTTGCTCGCGCACTCTTTGAGGGAATGAGAGGGATGAAGAGGGTTTTCCAAGGGGCTGCCACGGTAAAGTCTATCCTCAATGGCGATCTCATAGAGCGAGCAAGAGAGGCAGGACTGAGGAGTGTATTCGTAGGGTTCGAGACCTTTTCGCCCGAAAACCTGAAGGCGGAGAATAAACTCCAGAACCTCGCTCGCGACTACGATGCCTGCGTGCGCCGATTGCACGACTTGGGCATCAAGATCAACGGCAGTTTTGTCTTCGGTCTGGACTACGACACTAAAGACACATTCAAGCGCACAGTAGCATGGGGGATCGAGAATGCTATCACTACGGCGACATATCATATCCTGACACCATACCCCGGCACTCGGCAATTTAGCCGCCTCGAAGCGGCAGGACGTATCACCTCGTACGACTGGAGTCGATATGATACCCGGACTGTCGTCTACCGTCCGATAGGACTCTCGCCCGAAGAGTTGGAGGAAGGGTATCGCTGGGCTTACAAAGAGTTCTACAAGTGGTGCAATATCGTGCGTGCCTGCAGCAACAACCCTTCGCCCTCGGCTTCGCTGTCTCACTTTTTCTACACGGGAGGGTGGAAGAAGTTTGAGGGGATATGGAACTTCCTCATCCGCATCGGGGCTCTGAACAGGATGCTTCCCCTCCTGGAGCAGCTCCTGTCGCACGGTCAGGAGGACACTATCGCAGCCGAAGTGTGACCCTGTTTAGACACAGCAACGTACGGAGGAAGCATCACCCCCAAGACAATAAAGCCCGACCCCAAAGCCGGTGACTTCTCGTGTCGTACAGGCTTTGGGGTCGGGCTTTTCAGGAAACCATATAGACCTCTCAGGGGAGATAGCGCGAGTAGTCCTCACCGAAGGCAGCGAGCTCTCGTACCACTGAGGAAGAGATGCTGGCAAGCTCGGGGGAGGAGAATAGAAAGATCGTATCGAGACCAAAGTGACTGAGATGGATGTCTGCCATAGATCGTTCGTACTCCATATCGGTGACGTTGCGTATGCCTCGGACAAGGACGGTGGCTCCAACCTCTTTCGCATAAGTGGCGGTAAGGCGATCGTTGGCAGCGATGACGATACGAGGATCTCCGACATATACTTCACGGATGCGTGCCATACGCTCATCGAGCGGCATGAATGCGCCCTTACGGACATTGGTGCCGATCACGATGTGCAGCTCATCGAGTATCTCCAATGCTCTATTGGCGATGTCTACGTGTCCGATGGTAAAGGGGTCGAACGACCCTGCATAGACTCCTATCTTTCGGGGGCGGTTGGCGTCTTCCATAACTGCGGTAAGTGGTGTGGTATTACTCTTCGGGCTCAAGGTTCCCGACTATGAAGTCTTGTCGACGTGGCGTATTCTTGCCCATATAGAAGTCGAGGAGTTCCTTGATATTGTCCTCCTTTTTCATCACTACGGGATCGAGTCTCATATCCTCCCCGATGAATGCCTTGAACTCCTCTGCCTTGATCTCTCCGAGCCCTTTGAAGCGTGTTACGGAGCATCCTTTGCCAAGTTGCTCCATCGCGGCGTCACGTTCGCGTTCGTCGTAGCAGTAGATGGTCTGCTTATCATGCTTGTCGCGCACGCGGAAGAGCGGAGTCTGGAGGATAAAGACGTGGTTCTGCCGGATGAGCTCTGGGAAAAACTGCAAGAAGAATGTGATGATCAGCAGTCGGATGTGCATACCATCCACGTCGGCATCTGTGGCAACGATGACCTTGTTGTACCGGAGGTTGTCGATGGAGTCCTCGATGTTGAGGGCGGCTTGTAGGAGGTTGAACTCTTCGTTCTCGTAGACGACTCGCTTCGAGAGTCCGTAGCAGTTGAGCGGCTTCCCCCTCAGAGAGAAGACCGCCTGGTAGTCGGCATTGCGGCTCTGCGTGATACTCCCGCTGGCAGATAGCCCTTCGGTGATGAAGATAGAGGTACGCTCAGGGCTTGGCACCTTACTCTCGTTGAAGTGGTAAGTGCAGTCGCGCAGCTTCTTATTGTGTATGGACGCTTTCTTTGCCCGCTCTTTGGCAATCTTGGTTATGCCTGCGAGGGAGCGGCGTTCCTTCTCGCTCTCGAGGATCTTCTTGAGGAGTGCTTCGGCGGTTGCGGGATGCTTGTGGAGGAAGTTGTCGAGATGCTCTTTGATAAAGTCGCCGATGAACTTGGCAATAGAGATACCGCCCTCCTCTATGTCCTTAGATCCGAGCTTGGTCTTCGTCTGGCTTTCGAAGAGAGGATCCTGTATGCGTATGCTTACTGCCGCAACGATGCCTGAACGGATATCGGTGAAGTCGAATGACTTGCCATAAAACTCCTTGATCGTACGCGCAGCCGCCTCCTTGAATGCCGAGAGATGCGTACCTCCATGGATGGTATTCTGCCCATTCACGAAGGAGTAGTACTCCTCCCCATATTGCGATGAGTGGGTGATGGCTATCTCGATGTCCTTGCCGGAGAAGTGGATGATGGGGTAGAGAGGCTCGGAGGTCATGTTGTCTTCGAGCAGATCGGCAAGCCCGTTCTTGGAGTAGTACCGCTTGCCGTTGAGGTTAAGGCTCAGGGAGGTGTGCAGGTAGGAGTACATACGCACCATATCGGAGACATAGTCGTGACGGTAACTGTACCCCTTGAAGAGCGTATCGTCGGGGTGGAAATATACCTGTGTGCCGTCTCTCTCTTCGCCTGCATCGAAGAGCTCTGTCTCGGAGATGAAGAGACCTTGCTCGAAGATGACCGTCTTACCTTTGCCTTCGCGAAATGATGTGACCTCCATACGGGAGGAGAGAGCATTGACTGCCTTGAGTCCGACTCCGTTAAGTCCCACTACTTTTTTGAACACTTCGTTGTCGTACTTGGCACCAGTATTCATCGTACCCACGGCATCCTTGAGCGACCCTTGCGGTATGCCTCGTCCAAAGTCCCGTACAGTGACCTCTCTATTCTCCTTGATCGTGATGCGGATGGACTTACCAAACCCCATGGCGTACTCATCTATCGAATTATCTATGACCTCCTTGAGGAGGACATAGATGCCGTCGTCGGGGGAAGCTCCATCGCCAAGCTTACCTATATACATCCCGGGGCGCAGACGTATGTGCTGCATCGCATCGAGCGTCCGGACGGCATCGTCGCCATACTTTTGCTGCGCCTCGAAGAGGTCGCTCTCGCTGATCTCTGCGATGTTGTCGTTGAGTAGGTCGGTCATGTATGAATAGATGAAAGGGACTTATAGTTCTTTGATGAAGGCTCGACGGGTCTTGTGGTGTATCTTGGTGAAGTAACTCCACTGAAGCTGCACGGCAAGGTTGGTCTCGAGCTCGGGATTGCTCTCCACATACTCGGTACCATAGTCCTGGATGATCGGGATCAGATCCTCGAAGATCAAGGCATTCACCCCTTTGTTTTGGTACTCGGGGATGATGCCTATGAGGAGAAGATCTACGACTTTTGGCCTTGCATACAAAGCGTGTAGCAGATGGACGAACCCAAACGGCCAGAGCTTGCCACGGGCTTTCCGCATCGCGTGGCTCAGGTTGGGCATAGTAATACCGAAGCCCACTACCTGATCGTCCTTCTCACGTATGACAAGGGTAATGAGGTCAAGGCGTATCATCGGGATGTACATCTTGACATAGTAGTCGATCTGTGCAGGGGAAAGGGGCGACACTCCGTACAATGGAGAGTAAGCGGCGTTGAGGGTCTCGAAGATGCGATGGGCATAGGGATAGATCTCTTTCCGCTTTTTGAACTTCTTCGTCACAAGGCCATACTTTTCTCTGACGAGGCTGGCAATACGACGATGCTTTTCGGGGATCTCGTCAGGTACAAGAATCTTGTACTCGTTCCAGTCTTGATCTCTCCGATACCCTATACGCTCAAGCTGCATTGGGTAGTAAGGATAGTTATATATGGTACTGAAGGTGCTCATCTGATCGAACCCCTCGACCAGCATGCCCTCTTTGTCGAGGTCGGTGAAGCCCATGGGTCCGTGGATATAATCGCTCCCTTGGCGACGCGCCCACGTTTCTGCTGCATCGAAGAGAGCATCCACCACTTCGTCGTCATCTATAAAGTCTACAAAACCAAAGCGGGTGTGGTTCTGATTCCACATATCGTTGGCTTTGTGATTGACGATCACGGCTATGCGCCCTACGATCTCGTCGCACTTGTATGCCAGAAAATAGGCAGCATCGCAAAACTCAAAAGCAGGGTTCTGATCACGATCGAGTGTCATGATCTCCTCGTCGATGAGAGAGGGGACATGGTATGGGCAGTCCTTGTAGAGCCGAAGATTGAACTCCACAAACTCCTTGAGCATACTCTTATTAGTGACTCTACGGATAACCACAGTATCGGGTATGGGCTTGCTCTTTAGGTAGTTCCTCATCGCCCTGCGGTATGAGTCATATTTGCGTACCATTAAAACTTCTTTTCTACTACGGCTTGTATGGTATTCAGTACGTAATCTCCGAGATGCTCGCACTCGTTGATCATATCATTATAATATACACCATCCTGATAGTCGTACTCCTTGTTGCTGAAGTCTTCAAGGCTTTTGAGCTTAAGATCATTGCGGAGATTGTTGATGGCGTTCTCGATGTTGTATGATTCGAGTGCGTCTTCAGGCGTGAGCTCGCTCTGCTTCAAGACAACATTCATCCGGTCGATCGCTTTCTGATCTAACTCAAGCATACGGCGCACATTGCGTACCATTTGTTCGGTGAACGTACCGTTGTGATCCTTCTTTCTCTTTATGGTCTGAGCAAGGTTGTAACAAGAGTCCCCCACGCTCTCTATCTCAGTGGTAGCACGAAGCATAACGCGTATCTTCTCTTTCCCCTCATCGCTGAGACGCCCTTCGGACACGCGAGAGAGATAATTGGCTATCTCGACCTCCATTCGGTCGCAAATGTTTTCGTACTTCTCTATTCTGTTGAAGGTCTCACTGAACTTCTCAGGATCTTTTTCCTCGAGCAGCTCATTTACCATCCCGAGCATACGTCCGGCGCGTTCGCCGAATAATCCCATCTCTTTCTGGGCTTGAGCGATAGACAATTCGGAAGTCGATAGCATCCCATAGGAAATGTAACGAAGCTGGAACTCCTCGCTGCCTCGTGCTTCTGCCTTTGCAGGGATAAGCTTCTTACATATATATACGTAGCCATTCACGAACCAAATCATGATTATGACGTTAGTTATATTAAATAATGAGTGATAAAGCGAAAGACCGTATGAGGTCGCGATCACGCCATTATTCATAGTTGCCTTATCTGCCAATAGGCCGGGGTCAGTCGTGCTTACGGTAGATTCAATCGCAGCGATCCGCTCAGGAGAGAGACTTCCTATAAATCCGTACAAAGCCGTAGGGTCACCCGGGCCCCAATTGGATACGATGGAGATAATCATCGAAAGGAATGGTTGGAAGACGATAAGCATCCAGAATACCCCAAAGATATTGAAGATCAAGTGTGCCAGTGCGGCTCTGCGTGCCTGCACATTAGCTCCGATAGCTGCAAGGTTTGCGGTCACCGTGGTTCCGATATTCTCTCCAAGCACCATCGCTGCCGCAAGTTCAAACGAGATCCATCCCTTGGAGCACATGATAAGAGTGATAGCGACTGTTGCCGAAGACGATTGTACAATCATCGTTAATACAGTCCCGATGAACAAGAATATGAGAACCGACCCGAAGCCCATGGATGTGTAGTTCTGGATGAACGCTAAAGCATCTGGATTTGACTGCAAGTCGGGGACATTATCTTTGAGAAACTGAAGGCCGATAAAGAGAAAAGCAAAACCGATAATGAATTCTCCCCACGACTTTCTCGTGTTGTTGCTCGAAAAGATTAGCGGAATCGATAGGGCAATGATCGGTACGGCAAAAGTGGAGATGTCCACCTTGAAACCAAAGATTGAGATAATCCATGCCGTCACAGTCGTACCTACATTGGCTCCCATTATAACAGAGATGGACTGCGCCAGGTTAAGAAGCCCGGCATTTACGAAGCTCACTACCATCAAAGTTGTGGCAGAGGAGGATTGAACAAGTGCTGTGATGAGCAGACCGGTAAAGACTCCCAAGAGCCTGTTTCGGGTCATTGCGGAGAGGATGTTACGCATCTTGTCTCCCGCGATCTTCTGTAATCCTTCGCTCATTACCTTCATTCCATAGAGGAAGATCCCTAATGAGCCGATAAGGGTCAGTAAATCAAAGAATCCGTAATTCATTGTTTTGTTGTTATATGATAAAGAATAAGTCTGGTTGCACCTAATTTGCCTATCTTTAGGACAAAATAAACGAAAAAAACCCGAGTAGTAAAATGAATAACGAATTAACTGTCACCGAACGACTTTCCAGGAGAAAAATGTCGTTTGGATACGGCACGACCCTCATCGAGGTCTATAAAGCATTTGCCCCCGAGCTAAAGAGTTCGCCTATGAATGCCAAGGTGAACAACATCACACGCCAGCTCGACATGCGTCTCTTCAGGGACTGCACGGTAGAGTTTGTGGACTATACCGTAGACTCCGGTATGCGGACCTACGTACGTACCCTTACACTTATCCTCTGTAAGGCGGCACAGGACATCGCCCTACCGGGGAGGGGGAAGGTAGTGTTCGAGCACGCCATCTCCAATGGCTTCTACTGTGTATGGGGACATCTGGATACGCCTCCCTCTCCTGCCGAGGTGGCACGTCTCAAGGCTCGGATGCAAGAGATCATAGATGCGGACCTTGTCATCGACACCATACGTATGTCGAACGAAGACGCCCTTAATCTCCTTGAGAGCCAGGGGAGCGTCTCTTCGGCAGAGTTCATAGCTCAGCAAGGGAAGTGCTATGTGGACTGCCTCGATCTCGGGGGGTATAAGGACTTTATCTACGGCTCCGTCCTACCCCGTACCGGTTACATCTGGGACTTTGACCTGCTCCCGTACGAAGAGGGCCTGCTGTTGCTTGCTCCGGACAGGCAAGATATTCATTCTTTGCCGAAGAAGATCGATCAACCCAAAGCATTTCAGGCGTTCAAACATCACCTCGATCTGCTCAAAGTACTGAATGTCGAGAACGTAACACCCATGAATGCGCTCATACGTTCCGGACGCGCCGGCGAACTCATCTCTGTCGCCGAAGCGATGCAAGAGAAACAGATCGCCGCCATAGCCCAAGAGATCGCCAGACGTCATGCGGAGGGCGTACGTATCATACTCATCTCAGGGCCCTCCTCTTCCGGCAAGACCACCTTTGCCAAGCGACTCACCACCCAGCTCCTTACCAACCTTATCAAGCCTCAGTCCCTATCCCTCGACGATTACTTCCTCAACAGGGAGGAAACCCCTCGGGACGAGCACGGCGAATATGACTTCGAGAGCCTCTACGCACTCGATCTCCCTTATCTTCAGAACGAATTGAAAGCCATTGTCGAAGGGAAAGAAGTCCAGCTCCCAACCTTTGATTTTGTCTCCGGCTCCCGGCAGTTCAGGGGCAATACCCTACAGATTGCTGACGACGGTATCCTTATCATCGAGGGGATACACGGTCTCAATCCCGAGCTCATCCGCAACATCCCCCCCGAAGCCATATTCCGGGTGTATGTATCTGCCCTTACGACGCTTTCGATGGACGAACACAACTGGATCTCCACCTCGGACAATAGGTTGCTGAGACGTATCGTCCGCGACTCCAAGTACCGTGGGGCCCCTGCCACGAAGAGCATCAATATGTGGGCAAATGTACGAAGAGGGGAGCACAAGTGGATATTCCCTTACCAGGAGAATGCGGACGTCATCTTCAATAGTGCGATGCTCTACGAGCTCTCTGCCCTGAGAGTGCAGGCAGAGCCCCTGCTTCGTCAGGTCAGGGAGATCGATCCCACGTACAGCGAGGCGCATAGGTTGTTGAAGTTCTTGCAGTTCTTCGAGCCCATACCATGCCATCTGATGCCTCCTACCTCGCTGTTGCGGGAGTTCCTCGGAGGCAGTAGTTACAACTACTGATGACGTCACCCTGCGGTGCAGGTCGGGGCATCCACCTTCCAAGTGCCGCATAGGATATGGATGTATCAGCGATGAGATGAGCTATGCAGGCAGCCATACAAGTACCCATCTCCCGTGGGGGAAGAAGAGATGAAGGATAAGTTGCTCTACATATCCGCACCGTTTGTGCTGGCACTTGTGCTACTCACGGTAGGCTATACCGCTCTGCACTGGTTGCTCTTCGTGAAGCTGGGCTTGTTCTCGCTCCAAGAGGGCGTGACACACTATGCTGTCCCGATAGTCCTTTCAGGCATTGCGGCATGGTATTTTCTCCGTTCGAGACTCCGGGGGCTCCGGTTCGAGTCGGGGCGGGACAGGTGGAGAGACTTCTACTGTATCATAGCCTGGGTGGGACTTACCGTGCCCACCATCATGGCACAATACTATATGGAGACATCATCGGGCAGGCTCACCACTCTCCGGACCCCTGACGAGATCTCCAAAGTCCCTGCCACGAAGTACTACTCATTCCGTACATACCACATCGACAAGCGGGCAGCCACCACCTACACCTCCTTTATCACGCACGGCAAGTACAACGAAAAGGTGACGATGCACCTCTATGTGGCGGTGCCGATGTACGGGGGCGTCGGGGAGGATACCGTGCCGAAGCCCTCTGCCTGGCTCGGCACGGAGTACCGCGAGACCATAAGCAACCGTCTCGATGTGGGAGAGAAGAGGAGGGCCGAGAGGGCCTTCTTCGCACACTCTATGTCTAAGTTCGCCGACACCGACCTATCAAGGCTCGCGTACTTCGACCGTATAAGTCCGTCAGGAGATAGAGACGGCTACATGAAAGCCATAATGAATAGTCAGCTCTATGCCGGAGACACTATAATCCTGATCGGGAGTGACGGACGCTTTGGCGATAGGAACGGCAATAAGCTCTCTATGCTCCTTATCATTTCATCGGTAGCAAGCCTTGTCTGGCTTCTATTCTCCCTCATCCCTCATATCGATCCGAACGGGATGGCACAGGTAAAGGGCGGAGCATCCGACCGTGAGATGCGACGGAAGGTGTCGGAGGGGCTACGCTACTTTATCCCCAAAGGCGAGAGCTTCATCACTTTGGTCCTCTTCCACGTCAATACCCTCATCTTCCTTTTGATGAGCCTGACGGGCTCGGGATTTATCTCTTTCGATCCCGAAGAGCTGGTCAAGTGGGGCGGGGACTACTATCCGCTCACTGCCGGAGGGGAATGGTGGCGGCTCCTGACCTCCACATTTCTTCACGCAGGGGCGGCACACCTCGTTGCCAATATGGTAGCGTTGCTACTCACTGCCCCGGTCCTGGAAGCACTCCTCGGGAGGGAGAAGTTCGCCATCCTCTATCTTACTTGCGGAATCTTGTCCAGCCTTGTGAGCCTTTACTGGCACGACCCTGTGGTCATCGTCGGGGCTTCCGGAGCCATCTTCGGGCTCTTTGGAGCATCTTTACTCCTTGCCCTATCGAGGTTTTTCGCACCCTGGCAGACCCACGATATACTGGTGAGTACAGCCGTGTTCGCAGGGCTCGGTCTACTGATCGGGTTCACCGGCAATGCAGACAACGCAGGGCATATCGGAGGGCTCCTGAGCGGACTCGTCGGAGGTCTCATCCTCATCCCCTTTCTAAGGGACAAGAAGCGGTACCCTCGCAAGCGCAAAGACAAGCCTAAGCCAAAGCGTAAAAAGTCCCAACCCTGATCCTCCGACTAAAGACCAAGAAGCAGAAGTACCCTACTCCTGCCTCTCGGCCTTTTGGGTATGGAAAGTTCGGCAAGAGACTACCGACTCCCCACTTGGATCTCATGTCTGCGAGTCGCCCGCCCGACTATCCATTGCGAGTACTTATGCGGCAAGATTTCTCCCGGACATCTCGGCACAACGCTCTCTCGTTGCCATTTCGTCCGTATCCGCAAAGTATTTCCATAAAGTGCGTTACGGTACCGACACCCATAAGCTTCGGGAGGAGAAAACAATCCTTACGCAACCAAAAGTTGGAGAGGCCCGGAAGTGAAGTTGTGTTCAGGGGCTGAAAAGTAATAATCCGGAGCGGAAAAGTAACTTTCAGCCCCGGAAAAGTAAAAACCGGGGGCAGCCCCCCACTTCACGTCCCATTATCTCCAAGTTTATGCCCCGGAGAGTTATCTTGCCGTACCGACCCACAGCACTCCGCTTCGATACGGAGCAGAGAGAGTTGCCCTTATGGATTATCACGAATTGGGGGAAATCTCGTACATTTGTATAAATATGAGGGAGACAATCAGAGACCTCGTACACAAATGGCTATGAGTAAGAAGAAGAGAGTAGGCGGAAGACCCGTTGCCCCAAAGGCAAGAAAAGGCAAGAGCCCCCGAGGGGGAGATTTCTCGGAGTATATCCCCTCCATCACGAAGATAAGAGGACAGATCCTGGAGTACTTCAGGAGTCGCCCTGATGTGCCGGTCAATCACAAGCAGGTAGCGGCAGCCATCGGCGTACATGGCGAGATGGCTTACGAGGTGGTGAGCGAACTGATGTCCGCCCTTGCCGATGAGAAGGTGATCAATCGCTCGGGGAGAGGGAAGTACTTCTACAAAGCTCTGAAGAAGGAGATCGAAGGAGTCTTCAGCCGTACCGGAGGGAGAGGACACAACTCCTTCTTGCCCGATGGCGGAGGTGCACCCATACGTATCGCCGAACGCAACTCCCGCAACGCCATGGACGGCGATCGGGTAGTGATACAACTCCATGCCAAGCGCAGAGGTCAGGCTCCCGAGGGGGAGGTGGTCAGGGTCCTCGAGCGGGTGGAAGCGAACTTCGTCGGTATCCTCTCCGTAAACAATGGAGTGGCTTTCCTGATCACGGAGAGCAATAAGCTCGCCAACGACATCTTCATCCCCGAACGTTTCCTCAAAGGAGCCCGGGATGGGGAGAAGGTCGTAGTACGTGTCGTGGAATGGCCGGACGGGGCAAAAAATCCGCTCGGTGAGGTAATAGACATCATCGGGAAGGCAGGAGAGAACGACACGGAGATGCACGCCATCCTTGCCGAGTACGGTCTGCCGTATGTTTATCCCAAAGCGGTGGAAGAGGCTGCCGATCGTATCGATGAGCAGAGCGCGTATGCCGAGGAGTACAACCGGGAGGACTTCCGGAATGTACCTACACTCACCATAGACCCCAAGGAAGCAAAGGACTTCGATGACGCTCTCTCCTTCCGCCGCATTGACGACACGACGGTAGAAGTAGGGGTACACATCGCCGACGTGACCGCATATGTACACGAGGATGACATCATAGACAAGGAAGCCCAACGGCGCGCGACAAGCGTCTATCTGGTAGATCGTACAGTGCCTATGCTTCCCGAGCGTCTGTGCAACGACTTGTGCTCGCTTCGCCCTCACGAAGATCGCCCGGCCTACTCGGTCATCTTCAAGCTCGACAACGATGCAAAGGTGCTCGACTACCGCATCACACGCACCGTAATACACAGCAATGCCCGCCTCGCTTATGAGGAAGCCCAGGCAATCATCGAGGGGGGAGAGGGAGAGTTCCGGGATGAGGTGCTTGCCCTTAATGCTCTTGCCCAGAAGTTGAGGGCGGAGAGGTTTACCAACAATGCGATAGACTTCGAGCGATCAGAGCTAAAGTTTGAGATAGATGCCGCAGGAAAACCGATAGCCGTCAGGTCAGTGGTGAGCAAGGAAGCGAATAAGC
Organism: Porphyromonas sp.; assembly: GCA_041791495.1. Taxonomy (GTDB): domain Bacteria; phylum Bacteroidota; class Bacteroidia; order Bacteroidales; family Porphyromonadaceae; genus Porphyromonas_A. The sequence continues at coordinate 51,729 of JBHBLB010000050.1, read as the reverse complement.
TCATAGAGGAGTTCATGCTCCTCGCCAACCGTACCGTAGCCACCCACATAGGACGTGCTGAAGGGCGCAAGGCTCCGGTCTTTGTCTACCGTGTACATGACCTGCCCGATCCGGAGAAGTTGCAGAACCTTGCCGAGTTCGTGATGCGGTTCGGCTACAGACTCAGATACACAGGGACCCCGAGCGCAATAGCGCGTTCGATCAATAATCTCCTCGATGCCGTACAGGGGAAACCGGAAGAGAACCTCGTAGAGACCATTACGATCCGCACAATGGCCAAGGCCGCCTACACGACAGATAACATAGGACACTACGGTTTAGGCTTTGAGCACTACACCCACTTCACGTCGCCCATACGTCGACATCCGGATATGCTCGTGCACAGACTCCTTACTCGTTATATGGCAGGCGGGAAGAGCGTGGACAAGAAAGCCTACGAAGATATGTGCAAGCACGACTCTGCAATGGAAAATACAGCAGCCCAGGCAGAGAGAGCTTCGATAAAGTACAAGCAAGTAGAGTTTATGAAGGAGAGGGTCGGGCAGATCTTCGACGGAGTGATCTCGGGAGTGACCGACTGGGGCCTGTATGTGGAGATCATCGACAACGGTTGTGAGGGACTCGTCCCTATACGAGAGCTGGATGACGACTACTATGAGTTCGACGTCAAGAACTATTGTCTCATAGGCTTCAACCGAAGGAAACGTTACAGCCTCGGTGACAAAATAATCATCAGAGTAGCTCACACCGACCTCGAACGTAAGCAACTCGACTTTGAACTTGCATAACAAGCCACAGACAGAATGAAGATGTTAAACAACGATGGCCTATCCGACTTCGATATCCGTGCGGTAGACCCCGACAGAACAAATACTTCCGACCCCGACAAAGCTCTGCGCCCGTACACCTTCGATACGTTCAAAGGGCAGGACGCAGTAGTGGAAAACCTCCGTATCTTCGTCATGGCGGCAAAGATGCGTGGCGAATCTCTCGACCATGTCCTCCTACACGGCCCCCCGGGATTGGGCAAGACGACCCTCTCCCAAATCATAGCCAATGAGCTCGGAGTCGGATTGAAGGTGACATCGGGTCCCGTACTCGACAAGCCGGGAGACCTTGCCGGTGTACTTACGTCTCTGGAACCCAACGATGTCTTGTTCATAGACGAAATACACCGTATGCCTCCCGTGGTCGAAGAGTACCTATACTCTGCCATGGAGGATTACCGCATCGACATAATGATTGATAAAGGTCCCGGTGCCCGGAGTATACAAATCGACCTCAACCCATTCACTCTGATCGGTGCCACGACACGTAGCGGTCTACTCACTGCCCCGCTAAGGGCTCGCTTCGGTATCAACCTGCACCTCGAATACTACGATATTGATACGCTTCGCGGTATAGTGGAGCGGAGCGCAGGTATCCTTGGAGTGGCGTGCGAGACCAGTGCCGCCCAGGAGATTGCCGAGAGAAGTCGTTGCACGCCTCGTATAGCGAACGCCCTCCTTCGCCGAGTCCGTGACTATGCCCAAGTGAAAGGGTCGGGACGCATACACCATGATATAGCGTGCTATGCCCTGGAAGCTCTCAACATTGATAAGCATGGACTCGACCAGATAGACCATAAGATCCTCACGGTGATTATGGACAAGTTCGGAGGAGGTCCGGTAGGACTAGGTACAATAGCGACAGCGATAGGTGAAGATCCCGGTACAGTGGAGGAAGTCTACGAGCCGTTCCTCATCAAAGAAGGGTTCATGAAGCGGACCCCTCGCGGACGTGAGGTGACAGAGTTGGCGTACAACCACTTCGGGCGAACGATGTTTCCGAGGGAGAAGTCCCTCTTTGACTGAACCAACAATGGCAGAAGGCAACGCAACAGGGCTGAAAGGGCTGGCAAAAGATACGGTAATCTACGGTATCACGAATATAGCGAGCAAGTTCCTCAACTGGCTCCTTGCTCCATTTTATATACGAGTGCTTACGGACAGTGCCGAGTACGGCATCGTCACTAACCTATACGCGTGGGTAAGCGTCATACTCGTCGTGCTGACTCTTGGGCTTGAAACCGGACTGTTTAGGTATATGAATACCGAGCCGATGCCCAACAAAGTTTACGCCACTGCGCTCAAGCTACTCTCCTTTGCGGTCACGCTCTTCCTCGTTTTAGGCTTTCTCTTCGTAGGAGATATATCCGAGGGCTTGGGATATCCGCAACATCCGGAGTTTGTTGGGATATTTTTGGTGATTGTAGCTATCGATGCGATGCTTTCGTTACCGTTCGCCTACCTTAGGTTCAGCAAGAGGCCGTTGAGATTTGCCTTTTACAAGTTCCTCTTCATCCTGCTCAACATCCTCTTCAACCTATTCTTCCTGCTCCTCTGTCCGTGGATCCACCTCCACTATCCCGATCTGATAGGGTGGTTCTACCGCCCCGATTACTTTGTCGGATACATCTTTATCTCCAACCTTCTCGCTACAGCGATCGAAGCCTTGTGCATGCTGCCGGTACTTCGTCCGGGATTGAGGGGCTTCGATAAGGATCTTGCCCTGAGACTTCTCTACTTCTGCCTTCCCCTTATGCTACTCGGCGTGATGGGGAACTTCAACCGTATGGCAGGACAGATACTTATCCCAGAGCTCTTTGCCGACAAAGCCTATGGGATGAGCCAATTAGGCATCTATGGAGGTTGCCTAAAGATCACGGTCGTAATGGTGATGTTCATGCAAGCATTCCGCTTCGCCTACGACCCCTTCGTCTTCTCCAAGATGAAGAGAGAGGATGGTCCCACGGCATATAGGGTAGCGATGAACTACTTCGTCCTGTTCACCTGCTTCATCTTCCTCGGCGTGATGTTCTGGATAGACCTATTCAAACACGTCGTCCGTCCGGACTACTACGAGGGACTTCGTATCGTGCCTATCGTGATGGCCGGAGAAGTCATCTTCGGCATCTACTACAATCTTTCGATGTGGTACAAGTTGAGTGACCGCACATACTTTGGCACGCTCTTCTCTCTCGTAGGACTTATCATCACGGTCGTGATCATTGTCATCTGGACACCCGTCTACGGTTACATCGCTTGCGCATGGGCATCACTGATCTGCAATACGGTGATGATGCTGCTATCGTACCTCCTCGGACGCAAGTACTATCCCATCCCCTACGACACCCTGAAGGTCCTCTTGGTGATTGCGGTCACTGCCCTGTGGTATTACCTCGGGATGCAGATCATGCCCGACTCCATACTGCTCCGCATCACGCTCCGTACGCTGATGCTTCCGGTAGGGATGGCAGCGGCACTGTATATCATCGACCCTCACCCCGTACAATCCCTCAAAAGAATACTGAAACGATGAATACCGAGCATAAAGAAAGCCTCATTACCTTCCTGCAAAAGTACTTCGACCTCAAGGCAGAGAAGGAGAACGAATTCGCTACGATCGAAGCATTCAAGGCAGACGTAGACTTCCGGGGCACGAAAGCCTGGATTCTCATTTGCGCCATCTTCATTGCCTCTCTCGGACTCAACGTCAATTCGACCGCCGTCATTATCGGTGCCATGCTTATCTCTCCGCTCATGGGGCCCATCATCGGGCTCGGCTTAGGGCTGGGGATCCTCGACTTTGCCCTGGTACGCAAGTCCCTGCGCAACTTTACGATTGCGACCCTTATAGCCATCCTCACCTCCACGATCTACTTCCTCATCTCCCCCATATCGACAGCGCAGAGCGAGCTCCTCGCACGTACCCAACCCACGGTGTACGATGTCCTCATCGCCTTTGTGGGAGGAGTCGCCGGAGTACTGGCAGGAGCCACCAAGTCTAAGGGGAACGTGATCCCGGGAGTAGCGATAGCGACCGCCCTCATGCCCCCTCTCTGTACGGCAGGGTACGGTATTGCGACGGGGCAGCCGGGCTTCTTCTTCGGGGCGTTCTACCTCTACCTCATCAATAGTGTATTCATCGGCTTGGCAACATATATGATGATCAAGCTGCTCAAGTACCCGAAAGTGACCTTCGTAAACCAAGCGAAGGCCAAAAGACTCAATTACACTGTCCTCACCATCGTACTCTGTACGGCAGTACCAAGCATCTTCCTGAGCTACAAGCTCGTACAGAGTACCATCTTTGAGGAGCAAGAGAAGAAGTTCGTACGCACCGAGTTCGGCTTCCCCAATACACAACTCATCAGGCACAACGTGACACACCTCCGAGACAGCCACTACATCGAAGTATCGCTTATCGGAGAGGAGCTGCCCGAGTCCGTGATCCAGGCTATACGAGCCAAGCTACCCGAGTACGGGCTCAAGCGCACAGGCCTCACGGTACGTCAGGGCTTCGGCAACATCAGTCTCGATGCCGTGCGCTCCGACATCGTACAAGACCTGAGTGCTTCTTCGAGCGACTACATCAAATACCAGCAGTATGTGATCGACTCGCTCAATCAAAAGCTCCGAAACACCTCGAAGCTATCGAATCTGGCCCTCACCCTCTCCTCCGACATCAAGGAGCTCTTCCCCGAGGTCTCCCGAGCCGACTTCTCCGACAGTTACTCCGTCGGCATCGACTCTCTACGGCTCGACACGGTGCTCACCATATCCATCATCTCGGAGAAGCCCCTCTCGGCCGACACACGAACCCGTCTCACACGCTGGCTCGATAAGAGCGTGCCGGGAGCACATATCCTATTCAGGCAAGAGCGTAATTAGAGAATCCACAGGGGGAGAGGGAGACGGAGGTCATCCGCACAGGGGTTGCGTCGTAGCCGTGACGCAACCCTTTCTTCATTATCCGTACAACCGGGAAGTCGCAATACCCGATCAGAAAGGCATCGGGAGCGGCACCGAAGTGCAGGACGACGGGACATAAAGTTGTAATCCGCAGCTGAAAACCGGTTTTCAAGAGCGGAAAAGTAAAAACCGAGGGCTGCAAACTACTTTCCCGCCCTCGATTACAACTCCTCATACGGAAACAGAGGAGTTCTCACCGCAACATGACCATATTTTCCCCCGGACGTGTGAGAGAAGCCACAGTGTTAAAGGCATCGTCCCGATACGCATAATTAACAATACGAGGGTTAAAAATTAACGCTCATTATATTAATGAATCGAGTAAATATCCGTTATTTGCGAATATGAGAAAGTCTACGATTTGGTTATTGATTGGGGTGATGCTTACCGCATTTGTCGGTCTGCTGTACATGCAGGTCAATTATATCAATGTGGTTTATAAGTCCCGCAACGAACAGTTCAACGAATCGGTTCGCAAAGCACTCTCACAAGTGAATAGAGAGTTGGAGAGGGACGAAGTAAACCGAATCATAGATAGTCAGGTGCTTTTCCCACATAGCAACAGGAACAGCCTAAGCACACAACCGAGTATAAGCATCGATCCGAAAGGTTTTAAGCTGGATCAGCTCCCCCTTGACCCGCTAAAGCCACCGCCCCCTAAGAGCGATCGCCTGCTCGATATGTCTCGCTTGCTGCAAAGTCAGCTATCCAACCAGCTGATGTATATCCGAGAGCTCATGATAGAGTACGCTATCGACAGACTCATAAAGGAAAATGCCCAGCCTTTCTACGAGAGAGTCGAGCAGAAACAACTGGAAGCGTACCTGCGCTCATACCTGAACGATGCAGGCGTGCATCTGCACTACGTCTACGAAGTAATAGACAAGAACAACCGAGTATACTACTCCACCGGTCTCGTCCCCCGAGATCATGCCACGGGAATATACACTCAGGCACTCTTCATGAACGACAATCCCTCCGATCTTCACTTCCTTCGTATCTACTTTCCCGGTAAAGGCAAGTACATCTCAGGGTCGATCGACTTCCTCGTTCCGTCTATCATCTTCACGACGTTGCTCTTCTTCTCCGCCATCATCACCATCTGGCTCATCTACCGCCAGAAGAAGTTGGCAGAGCTTAAGACAGACTTCATCAATAACATGACGCACGAGCTCAAGACTCCTGTATCTACCATCATCCTCGGAGCCCAGATGCTCAAGGACTCGGATGTGGAAAAGACTCCGGCGGTATTCACTCAGATACTTGGCTCCATCACGGACGAAGGGAAGAGACTTAACTTCCTTGTGGAGAAAGTACTGCAGATGTCGCTCTTCGATAAGGAGAAGGTCGCGTTCAAGTTTAAGGAACTCGACATCCAAGAGTTGCTTATTTCCGTTGCCAATACCTTTAGCATCAAGACGGAAAGTTACGGTGGGGTCATAGACATTGAACTAGATGCAGAGAAGACCGACGTGTACGTCGATGAGATGCATATAACCAACGTACTCTTCAACCTCCTTGACAATGCCGTCAAGTACCGGCGCCCCGACGTGCCGCCTCACCTTATCGTCGGCACCTACAACGAAGGCGCACACCTCTGCATATATATCCAGGACAACGGGATAGGGATAAAGAAAGAGCACTTGAAGAAGGTCTTCGACAGATTTTTCCGAGTACCCACAGGTAATGTACACGATGTGAAGGGATTCGGGTTGGGTCTGGCCTATGTAAATAAGATAGTCCGGGAGCACGGAGGTACGATACGTGTCGAGAGTGAACCGGGACTGGGAACTAAATTCATTATTAACTTACCACTAATAAATTCAAGATGAGAAAAATGGAAGAGAAAATGAGAGTCTTCTTTTGCGAAGACGATGAGAACTTAGGTATGTTGCTGCGCGAGTATCTCGTGGCAAAAGGTTATGAGGCGACCCTATTTACCGATGGGGAGATGGGCTTCAAGAACTTCGTCAAAGACCCTCATGGGTATGACATTTGCGTACTTGACGTGATGATGCCCAAGAAGGATGGCTTTACGCTAGCTCAAGAGATCAGGGACATCAATGCTGAGATCCCCATCATCTTCCTTACCGCCAAGACGATGAAAGAGGATATCCTCGAAGGCTTCAAGCTAGGGGCCGACGACTACCTTACCAAGCCTTTCAGCATGGAGGAGCTAATCCTCCGTATCGAGGCCGTACTCCGCCGTGTCAAGGGTAAGAAGGTCAAGGATGTGCCTTTCTATAAGATCGGAGACTTCCTCTTTGATACTCAGAAGCAGATCCTATCTATCGGAGAGAAATCTACCAAACTTACCACAAAGGAGTGCGATCTCCTCAACCTCCTCTGTGCGCACGCCAACGAGATCCTTGAGCGTAACTATGCCCTGAAGACTATATGGAACGAAGACTCATACTTCAATGCGCGCAGCATGGATGTCTATATCACCAAGCTACGTAAGCTACTCAAGGATGATCCTCGTGTGGAAATCATCAACATCCATGGCAAAGGCTACAAGCTCATCACTCCGGCTGCCGAGTACCCTCTCAGCGAAGAGAACATCCAGGTAATCTAATCACAAGATACACCTGCCACAACGATAAAGCCCCACGGAGCAGTAATCTCTTCGTCGGGGCTTCATTCGTTTCTATGGGGAGGGTATATCTCCCGAGGTGCGGTGCATAGTACACGTGCCGAGACTTTAGTACGGCACTATGGTCACGAGAGATTGAAATCCAAGGGGTTACGGGGCAAGAAGTTATCGCTTACCGCACCCGAAGTTATTTTCCGCAGCGGCCTATTACTTTTCGGGAGCGGAAAAGTAATAGGCCGCTGCGGAAAACCAATAATCAGGGGCTGAACATAAGGTCATGACCGATAGAAATCAAAAACGCTACGGCAACTCTCCGACTCTTGGATGTAACACTCGGAGGGGATAGGAGGGAAAGGTTTTTCCATACACATTATTATGGCTATCTTTACACTCCGATAAGTCATTAACCTACAATGAAAAATAGAAAGAAATGATGCTTTCACCCATATTTAGCGAAGCGGCAGTGCAGATCTTCAACAAAGCTATCGCCGACTACCACATCACGGACGATGTGGATGCAGAGATGGTATGTCCCTACGACTTCAAGACAATAGAGTACTACCTCTACCTCAAGTGCTGGATAGATACTGTACAATGGCACCTCGAAGACATCATACGCAACCCCTCCATAGACCCGGTAGAAGCCCTTGCCATCAAGCGACGCATAGACCGCTCGAACCAGGAGCGTACCGACCTCGTGGAGCTTATCGACAGTTACTTCCTCGATAAGTTCAGGGAGGTAAAGGTGCTTCCCGATGCGACCATCAATACCGAAAGCCCGGCATGGGCCGTAGACCGCCTATCGATCCTTCAGCTCAAGATCTACCACATGAGGGTAGAGACGGAGCGCGAAGATGTGGATGATGACCATCGCGATACGTGCTCTCGCAAGCTCAATGTCCTTGAGATGCAAAACAAAGACCTGACCTCAGCCATCAATGTGTTGCTGGATGACTTCGCCATCGGCAGGAAGTACATGAAGGTCTACAAGCAAATGAAGATGTACAACGACCCGAACCTCAACCCGGTCCTCTACGGAAAGAAGTGAGCGCAAGGGCACAGAGACGACACATATATCCGCAATAGAGATCTTGGTACCGATACATTCACCCAAAAGAGAAGAGTATATCATATTCCGCTTTTCCGCACTCGGAGATGTGGCGATGACGGTGCCGTATGTCTATGATGTGGCTTCGGGTAATCCCGGAAGTCACATCGTCTTTGTTACGAAGCCATTCATGGCAAAGCTCTTCGTGGCTCCGCCGGAGAACCTTCAGGTACTCCCGCACGACACGGAACGGAGCGGGAAGTGGCACGATATGATTGCCCTCGCCCGGATGCTCCACAAGACATACCCGCGAGCCGTAGTGGTGGATATGCACGATGTGCTACGGACGAAACTTTGTCGCACTACACTGAGACTCTTGGGGCACAAAGTGGTCGTGCTACGTAAGCCAAGAAAGGAGCGCAAGAGCCTACTCTCTCGCAAGCCCGCCCTGACCGTACCTCGTGAGCTATACGTCACACCGATGACCTCTCTCTATGCCGACACCCTCTCTCGTGCGGGTCTCTCTCTACCCCATGGCGGACGACCGATACGCTTCGACTGGGAGCGGACGAGGAGCATAGGCATAGCACCCTTTGCTCAGCATAAAGGAAAGAGGCTCCCGGAGGCAGTCCTCCTGCGACTGATAGAGGCACTTCTCGAAGCCCTGCCCGAGCATGAACTCATCCTCTACGGAGCACCCGGACGGGAGAAAGAAGCCCTTGCCACGATAGCTGAGGGGAAGGATGCTCGCGTCAGGGTATCCTCCGCATCGAGCCTATCCGGAGAGATAGAGGAGATCGCCGCTCTCGGCTGTATGGTGAGCATGGACAGTGCCAACCAACATATCGCAGCAATGGTGGCAACACCGGTCGTTTCCCTCTGGGGTGCCACTCATCCCGCCGCAGGCTTCTTGCCCTTCGGTCAGGGAGAAGGGCACTGTCTGGGGGTCGCTCTCGACTGTCGCCCTTGCTCTATCTATGGTCAGGTACCGTGCCGTCGTAATGATTATGCGTGCCTGTACAGACTTGATGTCGATGAGATTACGAAACACGTGAGAGAAGTACTATCTCTTCCTCACAATTTATATATGCCAAATCATCCACAAAACCAACTATTATAATTGTATCTATGAGAAATCTGAAGAAGATGCTCTGCACCGTGGCTCTCTCACTATACGCCATCTCTGCAGCAGCGACAGAAGATCGTCCGCTATGGCTCAGGTACCCTGCCATCTCTCCGGACGGAAAGGAGATCGCCTTCACCTACAAAGGCGACATATATAAAGTGCCCGTCGGGGGTGGAGAAGCCATCAGGCTCACCACCAATAGCGCATACGACACTAATCCCGTATGGAGCCCGGACAGCAGACATATAGCTTTCGTGAGCAACCGTGACAATGCCGGCAACAACATCTACATAATGCCTGCGCAGGGAGGTGCGGCTCGCAAGCTCACCACTCACTCATCTGGTGAGAGACCGTATGCATTCACTCGGGATGGGAAACAGGTTGTTTTCAGAGCACACTACCAGGATCCGCACACGAGTGCCCTATTCCCTACCGCTCGACTTAGTGAAGTGTACGCCGTCCCGGTCGCAGGCGGTCGTCCGGAACAGATATTATCTACACCGGCGGAGTACATCTCTTACTCGCCCGATGGCACACGATTCCTCTATCAGAATATAAAGGGCTTTGAGAACGAATGGCGCAAGAAGCACACTTCTTCCGTAACTCGCGACATCCTTGAGTATGACACCAAGACGGGAAAGCATAGATTTGTCGTGGAGCATGACGGAGAAGACCTCTACCCTATCTATAGTCCTGACGGGAAGAAAGTGTACTTCGTGAGCCAACGTAACGGTAAGCAGCTCAACGTCTACGAAAAAGACCTCAATGCCCCTGCAGCCGAAGGACGCGCCCTTACCGATCTTAAAGACGAGCCGGTACGTTTCCTCTCGATCTCCAACCAGGGTCTTCTCTGCTTCAGTTACGCAGGAGAGATCTACACCCTCACTCCGGGCAATAAGCCTCAGCGGGTCAAGATCTCCATCCTTTCGGACGTCTCTACCGACCAGCCCGAACACAGCCGCCTCATGAGGGGTATGTCGTCGGCATCGGTATCGCCCGACGGCAAGCAGATTGCCTTTGTGATGCGAGGAGATGTCTATGTAACGGCAGTGGATTATGCGACCACGAAGCGTATCACGGCGACAGCAGAGGGCGAAGCAAGCGTATCTTTCGGTGCCGATAACCGCACCCTTGTCTACGCGGCTAACCGAAACGGCAAGTGGGATCTATATAAAGCTACGATAGAAAGCAAAGAAGAGATCAACTTTCCCAATGCAACGGTAATAAAAGAAGAGCTTCTCATCCCGGGAAATAAGGAAGAGAAGATGCATCCTGCCTTTTCGCCCGACGGCAAGGAGGTAGCATTTGTGCTCGGGCGTAAGGTCCTTGCCGTGTACAATCTCAAAGAAAAGAGTCTGCGTAAGGTGACAGATCCGAAGATCCAACACGGAGAAGACGGGCGCATGAGCTTTGAGTGGAGCCCCGATAGCAAATGGTTTGCCATCGAGTACGTAGCCCGAGACCATGCTCCTTATACAGATATAGGTATCGTAAGCGCAAAGGGTGGTGAGCCCGTCTTCAACATTACCAACAGCGGTTACTTCAATGCCAACCCTCGTTGGGCACTGGATGGCAATGCCATCATATTTGCCAGCGAACGATATGGTATGCGCAACCACGCTTCTTGGGGATCGCAGATGGACGTGATGGTAGCGTTCCTCAACCGTGAAGCGTACGACAAGTACAGGATGAACGAAGAGGAGTTCGAGCTCTTCACGGAGCGTGAGAAGGCTCTAAAGAAAGAGAAGGAAGCCGCAGAGAAGAAAGACAAAGACAAGAAGAGCGACAAGAAAGAGGAGCCTGCGAAAGAGAAGCTCATCAACATCGAGTGGCGCAATATGGATGACCGCATCGTCCGCCTCACCCCTAACTCTTCGAACCTCGGCGATGCCGTAGTGACCAAAGACGGCAAGACGCTCTACTACCTCTCAAGTTTCGAAGACGGCTACGACCTCTGGGCACACGACCTCCGCAAACGCTCCACAAAGCTCATCAAGAAGCTCAATGGCGGCGGTGCCATACTCCAGATGGACAAGGATGGCAAGCACATCTTCATCATCGGAGCTAGTATGCAGAAGCTCACCATTGCCGGAGAGCAGCTCAAGCCGATCACCTTCATTGCTGACCGCACAGTGGATCTCGCGGCGGAGAGAGCCTATATGTTTGCCGAAGTGAAGAGGGAAGAGGGCTTACGCTTCTACGATGCAGGGATGCACGGAGTAGATTGGGATGCTCTTACCAAGCGATACGAACGCTACCTGCCCTATATCTCCAACAACCACGACTTCGCTGAGATGCTCAGCGAGCTCCTTGGAGAGCTCAACGTCTCCCATACCGGTTCAGGCTATCGTTGGGGAGGTATTGCCGAACCCACCGCCGAGCTCGGTCTCTTCCTCTCCTCTCCGGGCAAGGGCAAAGACGGTCTACGCATCGACGAAGTGGTAGACAACGGACCCTTCGACACCTCTTTCAGCAAGGTGAAAGCAGGTGACATCATCGAGAAGATCGATGGCGAAGAGATCAAAGCCGGCATGGACTACTTCCCGCTCCTCAATGGCAAAGTGCGCCGTAATATATCCGTATCTCTCTACTCTCCTCAGAGTGGTGAGCGATGGACGGAAAGCGTCAAGGGTATATCCGCAGCGGCACTCGAAGAGCTCCTGTACAACCGTTGGGTGAAGCAGCGTGCTGCCGAAGTCGAGCGCCTTTCCGGAGGACGTCTCGGCTATGTACACGTGCCCTCGATGGGCGACCCGAGCTTCCGCACACTCTATTCCGACGTGATGGGCAAGTACTACGACAGGGAGGGGATAGTGATCGACATTCGCTACAATGGCGGAGGACGTCTGCACGAAGACCTCGAAGTATTCTTCAACAGTAAGAAATACCTCCAGCAGACTATCCGTGGGAAGGACTACTGCGAGATGCCAAGCCGTCGATGGAACCACGGCAGTGTCATGGTCATGTGCGAAGCCGACTACAGCAACGCCCACGGAAGCCCCTGGGTCTACAAGCACCTCGGCATCGGCAAGCTCGTAGGGATGCCAGTACCGGGTACGATGACGAGCGTAAACTGGGTAACTCTCCAAGACCCGACACTCTACTTCGGGATCCCTGCCGTAGGCTACAAGACAGCCGAAGGTTACTATCTCGAGAACTTCCAACTCGAACCGGATGTCAAGGCGACCCTGGACTTCGATAAGGTCCTCAAGGGAGAAGATACCCAGATGGAAGCAGCCGTCAAGACACTCTTAGACGACATCAAGGCTGGGCGTTGGAAGTCTTTCTGATCCCTCCTTACCACACATATAAGTAAAAGGGGGCTGTGTCATAACTCAAGTTATGGCACAGCCTCTCGCTTTTCCCGAGTAGAAAGAGGTAAAGATGCCGTAAGGAAATTGACTTCTACCGCATCAAGAGCTCTTTTCCGGGGTGGGAAAGTAGTTTTCAGGAGCAGAAAAGTAGTTTTCAGGGACTGATTATTACCTTTCCGCCCCGGGAAAGAGCTTCACATCCCGTCCTCCCGATGTTTTCTATCCGACACGAGGGGGGCGCAGTCAGGGAGATTGTCCCGCCCCGATCGCAAAGAGAGCAGAGGGGGACTCTATCATACTCCAAGAAATAGATATATCTTTGTGGCAAACAAAACGTTAGTAACATGGGAAAGAAATTGATGATGAGCGTCACGGTAGGGGTCCTTCTCCTCGCTGCGGCGTGTACGAGCAGACCGAAAGAGGATACCCGTCCCTTCTCGGAGCGCATCCTGGGGACATGGCAGATGCGTGAAGTAAACAACGGAGTCGTGTACCGATCCATCTTCCATGAGGACGGGCTGCTCACACAACAGTTCAGAGATCACCTCGGCGGCGGCAAAGACCGTCCCGGAGAGTGGGAAGTGAGAGGCGACACACTTACCATCTATGAGCGCATAGGTATATCAGAGCTCTTCATCCATGAGATCAACGACAGCGTGATGCTCCTACTCCGTGGTGACTCTTCTGCACTCGTTTTCGACAGGGTCAGGGAAGTTCCGTCATCGGAACCCGAGAAGAGCGAGTAGAGTATACCCCCGGAGGGTATTGTTTAGGAGGAAAACAGTTATATTTGTAGGAGTTGCCACACGGCAATGCCTAATCATCTTAATAATAGAGATATGAAACTATTGCTTATAAGTAACTCTGCGTCGCCAGGAGAGACCTACCTCGAGAAGCCGGGCCAAGATATAGCTCGTCACCTTGGTAACGCCAAGGGCGAGGTCGTATTCATACCTTTCGCAGGAGTCATCCCCACATTCGACGAGTATGTCGAGAAGGTAAACAAAGCCCTTGCCCCTCACGGTGTAAAGGTGAGAGGCATCCATACGTTCGACGAACCGCTACGTGCCATCGCCGAAGCCAAAGCAATCATGATCGGCGGCGGCAATACATTCAGGCTTCTACGTATGATGCAGGAGGGAGGTATCCTACATGCCATACGCGAACGTGTGCGTGCAGGCGTACCTTATGTAGGTTGGAGCGCGGGTGCCAACGTAGCCTGCCCTACCATCTGTACCACCAACGATATGCCTATAGTACAACCCTTGAGCTTCGAGGCCCTTAACCTCGTGCCATTCCAAATCAATCCGCACTACCTCGATGTGCATCCCGACAATCACGGTGGGGAGACACGCGAGCAGCGCATCATGGAATACATCGCAGCCAATCCCGGGAAGTACGTGATAGGCTTGCGCGAAGGCTCCCGACTGCTCCTCGAAGGCGACAAGCTCACTATGCTTGGAGAGAAGAAAGCTCGTATATTCCTCCAGGGGAAAGCTCCGAGAGAGATCAAGCCGACAGCCGACGTCAATTTCCTCATGACCGCACCCAAAAGTCGTAAGTAACCACTCCCTCCATACCTTTGCCGCCATGTCACAGACCAAAGATACGTCAAGACAGTACGACGAGGTCATACAAGCGTGCCGAAACCTCTTCATAGCCAAGCTGCAAGATTACGGTGCGTCGTGGCGTATCATGCGTCCCGCCTCCATGACCGACCAGATATTCATCAAGGCAAATAGGATAAGGACCATACAGGACAAGGGGATCAATCTCGTGGGAGATGACGTAAGGGGCGAGTTCGTTGCCATAGTAAATTACGGCATCATGGGGCTTGTGCAGCTCGAGAAAGGGCACACGGAGCACCCCGAAGAGGATACATCTCAGGTCGTGGACTGGTACGACAAGTACGTATATATAGCCAAGACCCTGATGGAGTCCAAAAATCATGACTACGATGAAGCGTGGCGGTCCATGCGAATTGCCTCTCTCACCGACCTCATCCTTACCAAAGTCTATCGTACCAAGCAGATCGAAGACCATAAAGGTGTGACAAACGTCTCCGAGGGTATCGATGCCAACTATCTCGATATGGTAAACTATGCAGTCTTTGCACTCATTCTGATGGGAGAGGAGACCGCACAAACCTCTAAGCAGTAGATGGAAGAGCAAGCATACCGTAGCCTAAGGCTCGGACGAATATATATAAGGAGTGTCGGTCTCTTACTGTGGTGTGCAAGGCTCCTACTGGGACTTGTCTTCATCTTCTCCGGGCTGATGAAAGCCATAGATCCAGTAGGGACAGCGATAAAGATAGGAGAGTACACGGCATCTGCCGGGTTTGTCCTCAGTGAGGATACGACCCTCAGTGCTTCGGTACTGCTATGTCTCTACGAAATGTTGCTTGGCTTTGCTGTACTGTGCGGCATAGGCCGTAAGGTTTCAGGGATACTGATGGCGCTCACGATGACTTTCATGACGCTGCTCACCCTGTACATTGCGCTTGCCAATCCTGTTACCGACTGCGGGTGTTTCGGAGATGCCTTCACCATCAGCAATACAGCGACGTTCATAAAGAACCTTATCCTCTTCCCCTTCTCCCTACTTCTACTGCTCTTCCCACGGATCACGCCATCGCTCCTACCGGGCAGGAGCGGCATCATATCCCTCGGAGCAGCCGCTCTCCTCGTGGGACACTTCATCTACATGTCGGTAACACATCTCCCTGCGATAGACTTCAGGCTCTACAAGGTGGGGACACCGCTCACCGAACTTACCGATGAGCCTCACGACGATGGCGACTACGACTATCGCTTTGTGTACGAAAAGAATGGAGTGGAGCGGACATTCAACCTCGAAGAACTGGCAGAAGTGGACTCCACTTGGACATTTCTCCGTGACGAGACCATAGAGTTGAAAGCCGGGAAGACGATCGGAGGGGCGGACTTTATGCTTCTCGACGAGAAAGGGAAGGATATCTCCGAGACACTGAGAGCGAAGGGGGAGAATAGGATAATCGTACTCTTCCGCGACATTATCCATCATGATCTCAACACCATGGAGGAGCCGCTACGAGAACTACGCGACTTGGCCCTCCGGCATGGCGGCAAACTCATCTTCGGGGTAGGCAACCGTCTCGACGACGGTGCCCTATGGCAGCTCGTGAAGATCGCTCCCACCTACCATATTGACCGTACCACGATCAAGACGATCGTACGCTCCGACCCGGGAGTTATCGTAATCGTGGATGGGAAAATCATACGCAAAGCCTCGTACAGAGACGCTGTCGCCCTCCTCAAGGACGGGGAGTTTGTGGAGTCGCCGTTCGATACACAGGCATCTTTGCGGAGTCATCGTCGAAGTCAGATGCTGAGGTTCTTACCACTCTCTCTGGGAGCGTTCCTCTGTATCATCCTTGTGATACGACAGAAGAAAAGATACGACAATCAATAAAAAACAAAATCCTATCAGACAAATAAAGATATGAGACAGAACATTGTAGCAGGAAACTGGAAGATGAATACCACCCTTGCCGAGGGGATACAGCTTGCCAAGAAGGTCAAAGCCTCGATCGAAGGGAAGACACTCCACTGCGAGGTAGTGCTCGGAGTACCCTTCACCCACCTCGCTTCCGTAGTAGAGGCGGTGAAAGGCTCACCCATCAAGGTGGCAGCAGAGAACTGTGCAGACAGAGACAAGGGCGCATTCACAGGCGAAGTATCGGCAGCGATGGTAGCCTCTACGGGAGCCTCACACGTCATCCTCGGCCACTCGGAGCGTCGCTCATACTATCACGAAGACTACGA
Source organism: Porphyromonas sp. (assembly GCA_041791495.1). Classification (GTDB taxonomy): domain Bacteria; phylum Bacteroidota; class Bacteroidia; order Bacteroidales; family Porphyromonadaceae; genus Porphyromonas_A. Next base: position 35,049 of record JBHBLB010000050.1, on the reverse strand, counting down.
GACGCTGAGCCGTAAGGTGCGCCTTGCGCTCGACAACGGCCTCACACCCATCTTCTGTATCGGAGAAGTCCTTGAGGAGCGCGAAAGTGGTAAGCACTTCGAAGTGGTAGAAGCGCAAGTGTCAGCATCGCTTTTCAGTCTCACTGAGGAGGAGTTCCGCAAGGTCATCCTCGCCTATGAGCCCGTATGGGCGATAGGTACCGGCAAGACGGCCACTTCTGACCAGGCACAGGAGATACACGACCATATACGCCACGTCGTAGCGCGCAAATACGGCGAAGCGACTGCCCAAGACTGTTCGATCCTCTATGGGGGTAGCTGCAACGGAGACAACGCACCGGAGCTCTTCGCCAAGGCGGATGTCGATGGCGGACTCATAGGAGGAGCATCCCTTTCGGCAGAGAAGTTCCTCCCGATCATTGCGGCATTCGACAAGTAATCGCCGCACGGGACAATCACAAAAGGGCTGTGTCTCAGGTGGGACACAGCCCTTTTTGTATCGTCTCTTACGGACAGGCAGGCACACCACCGCGGAAGAGAAGAGCATCGGAAGCGAGAGCGGACTCAGATATTACGGGATATGAAGGGATGTTCAGCAGTTGAAAAGGAATTTTCAGGGGCGGATAGGTAATTTTTCGGTGCCGATTATTACTTCTCAGCCCCGGAAAACAACTCTCGATGCAGTCGAAGCAAGTTTTCCTACGGCATATCCGCCACTTCATGCTCCGAAAGGATAGCGGGGCGAAGCCATAAGGCACCCCCTACCACCCCAGATGAAAAAGCTCCCGTAGCGCACTCCACGGCTCCGAGATGTAGAGAATTTGATGTATTTTTGCCCTGATAACACCATATAGAGTAAGGGATGACACAAGACCACACGATAGAAGCCGAACGACTCAGGCTACTCTCCAAGCCGAGAGGTAGTATAGAAGTAATCTGCGGATCCATGTTCTCGGGCAAGACTGAAGAGTTGATGCGACGCCTCAAACGGGCTTCGATAGCACGGATGAAGGTAGAAGTCTTCAAGCCTGAGACGGATACCCGGTACTCCGAGACGGACGTGGTGAGCCACGATCGTAAAGCGATAGCCTGCACTCCCGTAGCGCACTCCGGCAATATCGTGTTGCTCTGCTCGGGAGTAGATGTAGTGGGGATAGACGAAGCACAGTTCTTCGACGATGGGATCGTGGAGGTGTGCCAGACCCTTGCCGATGAGGGTGTCAGAGTGATCATATCGGGACTCGACATGGACTTCCTGCGCCGACCCTTCGGTCCTATGCCTGCCCTCATATCCATCGCAGACTCGGTGACGAAAGTACACGCCGTATGTATCTCCTGTGGCGCACCTGCCAACTACTCCCATCGGCTCGTCGAAGGGGAGAGTCAGGTACTCCTCGGCGAAACGGGCGAGTATGCCCCTCTGTGTAGGTGCTGTTATCTCGACAAAATGCAGAAGAAATGAAAGTCACGGCTCAAACCCTCCGGGGCGTACTCCTGATCGAGACCCCGATATATACGGATAGGCGTGGGTGCTTCTACGAGGCATTCAATGCCGAGAGATTCATTGCGATGACAGGAGTATCCAGGCCCTTCGTGCAGGACAACGTATCTGTATCTCATAAGGACGTATTCCGAGGTATGCACCTCCAGAGAGAGCCCTATGGGCAAAGCAAGCTGATACGTGTACTCTCCGGCTCGATCATCGACATCGTCCTAGATGTGGAGGAGGGCTCGCCCACCTTCGGGCAAGCCATAGCCGTACCCCTCAGGGCACACTCGGGGCTCTCGCTCTACATCCCGGCAGGATATGCTCACGGGTTCATCGCTCTCGAGGACGACACGGTACTGCAATACAAAGTGGACGAGTACTACCACCCCGAAACGGAAGTAACCTACCGCTACGATGCAGTACTGCCTCTGATAGCACGACACATAGATCCTGCCTCCCTTATCCTTTCGGACAAAGACCTTGCGGGAGAAGCACTTGGCAGGAGATAGGGCAGGGAGTGGTATAGGTGAAGTGGCAGAGAATGAATATCTTTGTACCCGAAGCCTTACAGACTTGAAATATAAATGCTCATGAAGATTGCGCTTATAGGATATGGCAAGATGGGACAGGCGATCGAACGGATAGCACTCGGCAGAGGGCACTCCGTGGTCGCTGTCATCGACAGACACAATACCGAAGAGATAGAGGGCGAGGAGTTTCGCTCCGCAGATGTGGTCATTGAGTTTACCACTCCCGATACGGCAGTGGAGCACTATATGAAGTGCTTCGGGCTGGGTATGCCAGTAGTGTCGGGGACGACCGGTTGGCTCGACCGTCGCAACGAGGTGGAGCAAGCCTGCCTCAGTAATGAGGGGGCAGCCTTTTTCTATGCTTCCAACTTCAGTGTCGGAGTCTACCTCTTCGACCTTATCAACAAACGCCTCGCAGAACTTATGAATCTCCGCACAGAGTACGATGTGCGGATGGAGGAGGTCCACCATATCCATAAGAAAGATCACCCAAGCGGTACTGCTCTGACCCTAAGCGAAAGCATCATCAGCCGGATAGACAGGAAAGAAAGAGGGGTAGCTTACCTCGACGGAAGCGGAGAGGCAAAGAGCTTTGCCCCAGATGAACTGCCTATACGCTGCATCCGGGAGGGCGAGGTGCCGGGCATCCACCGCATCATATACGGGTCGGCAGTGGACAGCATCACCATAGAGCACTCGGCAAAGGGGAGAGAGGGCTTCGCCCTTGGCGCAGTCCTCGCCGCGGAGTTCCTGAAAGGGAAACGTGGCATCTACGGCATGGATGACCTCATGTCAGCAAATTAACTTATGAAATAGCAAGGAAATGAACAAAATAGACCTCAATAACATCAGTACACGTACGTGGATCAAGTTCGCGATACTTACCATCGCCACCATACTCTTCTCGATCTGGGTAGACAGTTTCTGGGTCCCGGTGATTGTGCTACCGATACTTTTCGATGCCTACTTCACGAAGTTGATCAACTGGCGTTGGTGGGAAAAGCATCCGAACAGCACTCTTCGCAACACGATGAAGTGGATCGAAGATATAGTTGTCGTACTCTTTGCGGTGCATCTACTGAATATCTTCGTCTTCCAACAGTTTAAGATCCCCAGCTCTTCCCTGGAAAAGACCTGCCTCGTAGGGGATCATCTCTTCGTGAGTAAGCTAAGTTATGGACCGAGGATACCGATGACACCGTTCGCGTTCCCCCTTGTGCACAATATGTTTCCCTGGGGAGGCAAAGCCTATCTCGACAAACCGCAATGGGAGTATAAGAGGATCAAGGGGTTTTCATCGGTCAAAGAGGGAGACATTGTCGTATTTAACTTCCCCGCCGGCGATACCGTCGCCCTCAACAAACCGAACCCGGACTACTACAACCTCGTTAAGCAGCATGGACGTGACCAGGTAAGAGGAGACAAAGCTTACTTTGGGAAGGTGGTCTATCGCCCTGTCGATATGAGAGATCACTATGTAAAGCGTTGCGTAGGTATGCCAGGGGACTCGCTCATGATACGAGAAAATGCTCTCTTTATCAACGGAAAAAGGAGCGAAGATCCGAAGTTTATGCAGCTCAATTACTTTGTGCAGACAGACGGGACGCATCTCTCCGCCGAACTCTTCGATAAGCTCGACATAAGCCCAGACGATCAGCTCATGCTCCAAGGCGATGAACCCGCTTACGCTGACCTATTCCGCAGCCTCAATCTCGATAGCATCGCCCCGTCAAGCTACGGTATCGTCTACCACTTCCCCCTGACAAAGGAAATGAAAGAGTCGCTCTCCAAACAACCGGGTGTAGTAAAGATTGTGGTCGAACCCTCACCGACGACACGGGACTTCCCAACTTATCCGCTCGATATGGAGACAGGGTGGACACGAGATAACTATGGGCCCATATACATTCCCAAGAAAGGTGCCACCATCCATATAACTCCCGAAAACCTTCCTCTCTATGAACGCTGCATCCGAAACTATGAAGGGCATGACCTTGTCGTAAAGGAGGGACGGATATATATCGACGGAGTGGCGAGCGACACATATACCTTTGGGATGGACTACTACTTCATGCTGGGGGACAATCGGCACAGGTCTGCAGACTCTCGCGCTTGGGGCTTCGTCCCTGAGGATCACATCGTGGGCAAACCTATATTCGTTTGGCTGTCGCTTGATAAAGATAAAGGCCTATTCTCCGGGAAGATCCGTTGGGATCGTTTCTTTACCGTTCCCAAATAAACCTAACTCTCTACTCACGTGGTACGCAAAGGGACAGTCGCAAAGGGGGCTCTGCTCCTCGGCATCATCGCTACGGCGGTGCTGCTTCGCCTGTTCCTCTTCACCACTTACTACCTCGAAACAACGACAGAGGCCGCACCCGAGGGGCTGTCGGCCCGGAGTCTACTCCTCATCCATCGTACCACGTCCGCTGTGGAAAGGGGAGACCTCATGGTCTTCGACTGTCCTCTCACCAGCATCAGCGTGGGACGATGCCTTGCTATCCCCGGCACAACCGCACAGCTCTCCGATACGCTGAGCCTGCCCGCCCCGTCATGCGGTCAGCTCTTACGTATCGACAGTGCGCGCCTTCATAGTCTTGCCCCGCTTCTCCACGTAGAGATGAGCACCGATAACGGTAAGCCTTCGCCCTCGGATACCGAACATCTGAAGCAGTGGAAGCATCATCGCTTCAGTCAGGACTACTACCTCGTCCACACCCTCGACGGCTCTTTCGTCTGGGTGACACGTACGCACATCGTCGGGAAAGTGATCGGATCCCTCAAGAGTCCGTTCTGAGCCATGACGCCCCATACCGCGATCTACCTCCCTACGGCATTCATCCCCTCCATAGGCTATATGAGGTTGCTTGCCCTATCGCCCTCTACCATCATCTATACCGGCGAAAGCTACCGCAAGCAGAGCTACCGCAACCGCACCGATCTGATGACGGCCAACGGGCGTACCGCTCTCTCCATTCCCGTCGAGCGGTATCCCTATCCTCCCCCTCCCACCTCCACTATACTCATCTCCGAGCACGATCACTGGCGAGAGCGACACCTGCGCACCATCGTCAGCGGCTATGGGTCGTCCCCTTTCCTCGAGCACTACATAGATCGTATCGAGGAGCTATTGGCTTATCCCGGGCGGCAGGAGAGCCTTGTGGCATACAACCATCGCTGGCTCCTATTTCTCTGTGAAGAGATCGGGCTCCCTTGCCCCACGGTCTCGGATCAGCTCCCCGACGGAGCCGCTTTCCACACAGAGATGTGCGACCGGCACCATACACCCGCCTCCGAAGCATTCCGCCGATACTGGCAAGTCTATGAGGAGAGGTTCGGCTTCGAGCACAACCTCTCTGCCCTCGATCTGTTGCTGAATACCGGTCCCGAGGCTCTACTTTTCTTGACACATTGAAGGCAAAGACTTTAGAATCCTGAAGATCTTTTCCTATATTTGTAGAGAGATAAACATACAAATCATCGCAATCATCTAAAAAGAGTAAATCATGAACACAATCTCACGAATTATGCTCGGGATAGTATTTCTCTGCATGGCCACACTAACCTCATGCAGCCTCACTATCAGTGATCAACCCGGGTTCGACGAAGATCCGATCAAACTCGATGTAGAGGTCATCACCTTCGACTCCAAAGGCGGAGAAGTTGCGCTCCGTACACAATCCGACAACTGGTGGGTCGATCCTTCTTCCGTGACCTTTCACCAGAGGAGACTCGTAGCCGAGCGCGACTTCGAGGTACTCTACTCCGGTAGCGGACGGATTATAGGCGTACGCAACAATGAGTTTGAAGTAGTGAAAGAGGGGCGTCTCCTACGCGTTTATATGGCACCGAAGTTCACTATGGAGGTTCGCGAGTACAGCTTTATCCTACAATCCGGCAACTACTATCACCCCCTCACCATCATCCAACGCTAACCCATCAAGTACGACACAATGAAAAGAATACTATCCATATCGCTCATACTGCTGATCTCTGCCACCGCCCTCCTCGGACAGGAGCGGAAGAGCAAAGACTTCGATCTGGGACTGGGACTCCTCTCTATCCAGTCCGGGCTCCACTACAGGCTGAATGAGAAGTCTTCCCTTGGGGTTTCGGGGGCGGCCGGGTTCGTATTCCCCGGAGCGTATGCCAGCCTCTCTCCCGAGTACAGATACTACTTCAAGAGCATCGTGCCGAAGATTAAAAATAAAATGGTCTTCAATTCCTACATCAATGCCACAGTCATCGGCATGCTTGGTGTAAATCTCGACACCCCGTCTTCAAGTAAATCCAACCATAAGATCGGGGGCGAAATACTACCATCCATAGGCGTGGGGTTTGAGATTCGCTACAACAAATTCTACATCAGGCCAGTCCTGGCATTCGCAGTACCGATGGTAGAGAAAGTAAAAGAAGCAAGGGACTTAGCAAGCAGTTCAGCCTTTGCAAGCATGCTACAGAGCGGGATCGGATTCAGGTTCTAAGCCCTCCCCGGCAGAGTCGGGACACTCCACATACGCCACCACACAAGCAGCATCGCTCCAGCGGTATCGCTCGTGGGGCGGTGTGCTTATATGCACCTCATCGGATGTATCGGGAAGGGAGAGACCTCCGGGGCATAAGAGGCACCCAAGCGGTTAAAAACGTAACAATACCCGGACAAGGAGTTGCGATCGGGGGCTGGAAGTTAGTTTTCCGTCCCCGATTATTACTTTTCCGCCCCTGAAGATTAGAAATCCACCCCTGAAAATCACATCACATACGGTAGAGAGACACTCTGCAACCGCATCTCCCTCACTTCCGTCTACCCTCAGCATAGAGCCATCTACACACAAACGGATATAGCGATCGGCATATCGCCCCGGGGAGAGATATACCCTTACTCCATCTGGAGCGCACTTCGCACCAAAAATGCAGTGGGATCAGACAAGGAGCAACCCCTCATCTGATCCCACTTGGTCTAAAAAATTAAAGGATGTCTCCCGACATCCCCTAATCGATCTTTGTTTAACCTTAAATCTAATACTATTATGAAAAAACCACAGGACAAAGATATGTATTATTTTTATTCGGTGCAAGTCATCCGGAAAATTGAGCATACATTTGTAGTTAATCCATGCTAAATTCTGAAAGTTCTCACACTTCATTGCCGATTGTCGGCAACATTTAGATAGGAAAGCTATTCCGTTCTTGTTTGTTTATTAGTAAAAAATCAAGCACTCCCAGAAGTGCAAAACATACAAATGTCTACCGAAACTGCACTTCCCCACACTTTCATCAAGACAACACCGCCCTCTTCACCGAGAAGAAGGGGAGTTTCTCAAGACAATTTCCACAACCCCGCTCATCCGACACCCATGAAAAAAGTAACCCAAACCGACCACTTGGATAGAAATCCGACACAGGAGCTATTTATTTTTCTACGTACGAGAAGGAAAGAGAGGCTGACGGGTCATCTGTTTTTTGTACCTTTACCTAATAATCTCAGATAGATATAACAATAACAACTTGATAAAGAAATGAAAGGACGTGTACTAATCATCGGTGCAGGTGGCGTAGGCACCGTTGTGGCAAAGAAGGTTGCCATGAACTCTGACGTATTCACCGACATTATGCTTGCCAGTCGGACAAAGTCTAAGTGCGATGCCATCGCTGCCGAGATCAAGAATGTAAAGATCAAAACAGCCCAAGTGGATGCCGACAATGTCGCCGACCTCGTGAGACTCTTCAATGACTTCAAACCCGAACTTGTCATCAACGTGGCTCTCCCCTACCAGGATCTTACGATCATGGATGCGTGTCTGGAGTGCGGCGTGAACTATCTCGACACTGCCAACTACGAACCGCTCGATGAGGCGAAGTTCGAATACCACTGGCAATGGGCCTATCAAGAGAGATTCAAGGAGGCGGGACTTACCGCTATACTTGGGTGTGGGTTCGACCCCGGAGTGACTAATATATTCACTGCTTACGCAGCAAAGCATCACTTCGATGAGATCCACTACCTCGACATCGTGGATTGCAATGCAGGAGATCACCATAAAGCGTTTGCAACAAACTTCAATCCGGAGATCAACATTCGCGAGATCACACAAAAAGGCAAATACTGGGAAGATGGGAAATGGATAGAAACAGAGCCGCAAGAGATCCATAAGACCCTCAACTATCCCGAGGTGGGACCGAGAGAGTCATACCTCCTCTACCACGAAGAGCTGGAATCTCTGACAAAAAACTTCCCAACCCTGCGTCGTGCAAGATTCTGGATGACCTTCGGACAAGAGTATCTCACCCACCTACGTGTCATACAAAACATCGGGATGGCAAGCATCGTGCCCATCATGTATGAGGGACGTGAGATTGTGCCGATACAGTTCCTCAAAGCAGTACTCCCCAACCCGGGCGACCTCGGAGAGAACTACACCGGTCAGACTTCCATAGGCTGTCGCATCCGAGGTATCAAAGATGGCAAGGAGCGTACTTACTATGTCTACAACAACTGCAGCCACGAGGAGTCTTACAAAGAGACAGGAGCGCAAGGGGTAAGCTATACCACCGGTGTGCCTGCCACGATAGGAGCGATGATGTTCTTCAAAGGTCTCTGGCGTCGTCCCGGAGTCTTCAACGTAGAAGAGTTCGATCCCGATCCATTCATGGAGCAACTCAACAAGCAAGGACTCCCTTGGCACGAACTCTTTGACATAGATCTCGAACTATGATAACGGTAGGAGATAAGATCCCTGCCCTACTTGGGACAGACCAAGATGGCAGAGAGATCACTGCCGAAAGCCTCAAAGGGCAGAAGGTGATACTGTACTTCTACCCGAAGGATAACACGTCGGGCTGCACGGCTCAGGCTTGCAGTCTACGCGATGGTATAGATGACCTATCCTCGGCTGGATACAAAGTGATCGGCGTAAGCAAAGACTCTGCTAAGTCGCACTCGAAGTTCAGAGAGCAACATGCGCTTCCCTTCACCCTCATAGCCGATACCGATACGGTACTTAACCAGGCTTTCGGAGTATGGGTAGAGAAAAGTATGTATGGCCGTAAGTACTTCGGCACCCAACGCACCACCTTCGTCATCGACGAAGAAGGGATAGTGCGTGCCGTCATCAGCGGTAAGGATGTCAAGACGAAAGAGCACGCTGCCCAACTCCTTGAGGTCATCACCGGCATCGGAAAGTAAGATTAAGTTCAACCCGTTCATATACACACATTATTATATATGGAAAAGGAAAAAGGTAAAGGCAAGGGTGCTGCCATCGAAGATGCAAAGATGCAAGCACTCGAAGCGGCCATGGCGAAGATAGAAAAGACTTTCGGCAAGGGTTCGATCATGAACATGGCGACACAGACCGTAGAAGATGTGGAGGCGATACCGACAGGTTCGCTCACTCTTGATATAGCTCTCGGTGTAGGAGGCTACCCCCGCGGACGTATCGTAGAGATATACGGTCCGGAATCTTCCGGAAAGACGACCCTTGCCATCCATGCCATTGCTGAGGCGCAAAAGGGAGGAGGCATAGCAGCAATCATTGATGCTGAGCACGCTTTCGACAGGTTTTATGCAGAGAAGCTGGGAGTAGATCTCACTAAGCTATGGATCTCTCAGCCGGACAATGGGGAGCAAGCCCTCGACATCGCCGAACAGTTGATCCGCTCATCGGCGGTGGATCTCGTCGTGATAGACTCCGTGGCAGCTCTGACCCCCAAAAGTGAGATTGAAGGCGATATGGGAGACAATAAAGTAGGGCTTCAGGCTCGACTGATGTCCCAAGCCCTCCGAAAACTTACCGGATATATCAACAAAAGCAATACGACCTGTATCTTCATCAACCAGCTACGCGAAAAGATCGGAGGCTATGGCAACCCCGAAACGACTACGGGGGGGAACGCACTTAAATACTATGCGTCCGTTCGTCTTGATATACGTAAAAGCACCCAGATCAAAGACGGAGAAGAAGTTTTTGGGCACCTTACGAAAGTAAAGGTAGCAAAGAACAAGGTCGCTCCCCCTTTCAAGAGAGCAGAGTTCGATATCATGTTTGGCGAAGGTATATCAAAAGTAGGCGAACTTATAGATCTTGGCTCTGAACTCGACATAATTCGTAAAAGCGGATCCTGGTATCATTTTGAGGACACTCGCCTTGGACAAGGGAGAGATGCCGCAAAAGAAACGCTCAAAATGAATGTAGACTTGGCAGATATAATAGAATCTAAAATTCACGAAGCTATAAAAGCGAAATTAAAAGAAGAGAGAAAATAAAACGCCTATACATACAAAAGACTTTTATTATATACGAAAGAAAAGGATGCTCTACAATATATCACGATTATTGGTAGTGATAGGAGATTTTGAGAAATTTGTGATGTCAAAAAAACATAACCTAATCAATCTTTCTTACCTAATATCCTAATATTTTGTGGAACATATAACAAGGGCTATGCGGGAAGCATGGCCCTTGTTGTTTTTATACGTCGCAGGGAGAGAAAGATGCGGATGGGGCGGAAGAAACCTATGCAATCGATGGTGCTTATATGCGCAGAAGAAAGTGTAAATTTGGGGATAAGTTTATGGAGAAAAGGCAATGGATACAATTCAAGTCATAGAGATGGTGGCAGCCACGATAGGAATTCTTTACGTGGTTTTGGAGGTTCGGGCGAGTTTTTGGTTATGGCCTGTGGGGATCATATTGCCATTCTTCTATATGTATATATCGTGGGAAGGGCAGATGTATGGTAATATTCTCGTCAATCTTTACTATCTCATTGCGGCGATATGGGGCTGGCGGGTATGGCACAAGCGGAGACACGAGAAGCCCGAAGCCGACCATATCACCTATGCTCCCAGGAAGGCAAGGCTGGTGTTGCTCCTCTGCACGGCGCTCGGTATCGCACTTCTCACACCCCTCTTCGACAAGTTCATGGAGAGCCCCTACCCTCTTGGCGATGTCACTGCCACAGTCATAAGTGCCGTTGGTATGTGGTTGTTGGCCAAGAAGTACATCGAGAACTGGTACTGTTGGATTATCTCCAATGCCATCTTCTGCGTCCTCTTCTTTCTCCAAGGCTTCACGATCACCGGGATATTCTACTTCATCTACACCTCCGTTGCGGTGGTAGGCTACTTCAGCTGGAAGAAGCAGATCCACACTACGGGCAACGCACAATGAAAGGTATGAAAAACCCCACCACCTATCTCGATCTCCGTCACCTCGCCGACTACCGACCCGAAGCCGTCATCCTGGCTCAGGGCGACTACCCTGCCGCACAGGCTCTCATCCATCACATAGAGCGAGTACCGCACCTTGTAGTATGTGACGGAGCCATACGCACACATCTCGAGCGATCGCAACGGAAGCCCGACTGCGTTATAGGGGATGGCGACTCCGTCCCGCTCCAACTTCTCCGGAGCCACAATATACCCTTCATACATATCCGAGACCAAGAGACCAATGACCTTACCAAGAGCGTCACACACTGCCTTAGGCAAGGGTGGCACGACATCGCCATACTCGCAGGCACAGGAAAGCGAGAAGACCACACCATCGGCAATATCTTCCTACTCCCCGAATACAGCAAGATGGGAGCGCGGGTACGTATGCTCTCCGACCACGGTATATTCATCCCTCTATCGGGATACACAGAACTCACGGTCGAAGTCGGCACACAGCTCTCCTTCTTCCCTACCGACAGTCATCCCATGACCGCAGAAGGGGTGAGGTACCCCTTCGATGCCCGAAGGTTCGATGCCCTATGGCAGGCGACCCTCAACGAAGCGGTAGCAAGCCAGGTCACCCTACACACGGAGGGCGTTATGCTCCTTTACGTAGCACACGAACGCAAATCTCCACCCACTCTATAAATATCCCCCACCATGCTTATACTCATATCCCCTGCCAAGCTTATGCGCACAGTCATCCCTCCGACGGGTCAGCTCACCACGACCCACCCAGTATGGGAAGATACAGCACGGAGGCTGGCATTCGAGATGAGCGGCAAGAGCATCGCGGAGCTCGCCCAGCTCCTCGGCATCAAGCCGACCCTTGCCGAGGAAGTCCACCAAGCCTATCAGGACTTCTCCGTCGCCCCCCTCACCCCTGCCATATACGCCTACGACGGCATCGTATTCAAGCATATCTCCCCCGAGAGTCTCTCGGCAGAGGAGATGGGAAGGATGTGCGCACGCCTCAGGATATGCTCGTTCCTCTACGGGCTCTTACGTCCCGGAGATGCCATACGTCCCTACCGCATGGAGGGAGACGTGGCTCTTGACGAGACGGAGGGAGAGACCATCTTTGCCTACTTTCGCACCCACCTCACCGACCATCTCATCGCCGAAGTGCAGGCAGAGGGAGGCACGCTCCTCTTCCTTGCCAGCGAAGAGATGAAACAGCTCTTCGACTGGAAAAGGGTAACGAAGAGCATACGAGTGCTTCAGCCCCTCTTCAAGATACGTAAGGGCGACAAGGTCAAGCAGATCGTCGTCTACACGAAGATGATGAGAGGGGCAATGTGTCGCCACGCCATCACGGGAGATATGGCAGGCACACACGAAGAGATGCTGGCCTACGCCGACATCATAGGGGCATCGGAGACTCAGATAAGCCGTGACGGATCTACCTACACCTACATAATATAGACCCACGAATGAGTACGAACGACAAGAAGTGGTATATCGTATGGCAAGGCGAAACGCCCGGCATCTACGAGACCTGGGAAGAGTGTCGCAGACAGGTCATACACCGCAAGGGGGCGAGATACAAGTCCTTCAAGGGGATCACCCGTGAGGAGGCCGAGCGCATCCTGTACGAGGAGATACCCGTACCTCACACCAAGAGCAGTGCACGTATACCTCGCCCCACGGTCGTACGCTCACAGATACCTCCAGGTGCCGTAGCCGTGGACGCCGCTTGCTCGGGCAACCCCGGAGAGATGGAGTACAGAGGGGTAGAGATAGAGACAGGTGAACTCCTCTTTCATAGCCAAAAGTATCCACGTGGAACGAACAACATCGGAGAATTCCTCGCCATCGTCCACGCCCTCGCCCTGATGGAACGCACGGGACACATCGTCCCCCTCTACACCGACAGCCGCACCGCCCTCTCCTGGGTGCGGAAGAAAGCCATAAAGACCAACCTTCCCCGCAACGCTGCCACCGAACTTCTCTGGCAGCATATCGACAGAGCCGTGCAGTGGCTTCACGCACACGATCTCTCACGCTACACGATCACGAAGTGGGAGACAGAGGTACTCGGGGAGATACCGGCAGACTTCGGACGCAAATAAACTCGATGCGGAGCAAAGGCAGGATAGCACCCAGCCCTCCCCACCTATACAGAGAGGGCCTGCACGGTACCGTCCGAAAGCATAGCCATTCAGGGTCGGACCTTCCTCATATACCGTTGCAAATGCAGTCTTAACCGCACTTGAAGAGGTTTTCAGCGGCTGAAAAGTAATAATCAGCGGCGGGACATTGGTTTTCAGGAGCAGAAAAGTAGTTTTCCGCAGCTGAACATAAGTTCATATCCTATTATCCGCAACTTCATATCCCGCGGCACCATCCTTTATTTCCTGCGTTACATAGCCTCCTCTATGAGCTCCAGCAAGAAAGACAGTGAGCATCGCCTGCACCCCGTGGCACAAAAGTTTGCGACATAATCGAGCTTTTTTGTCGCATTGATAGAGCATAAGTGATGAGAAGGGGTACTTTTTTTTGCGTAACTTTGTGTGTTACAACGATTAGAATACTTACAACACAGATGATAATGAACTATGATGTCATAGTGGTGGGTGCAGGACACGCAGGATGCGAGGCCGCTACGGCTGCCGCACGCATGGGCTCATCCGTACTGCTCATCACGATGGACACCAACAAAATAGCGCAGATGAGCTGTAACCCTGCCGTAGGGGGGATAGCCAAAGGTCAGATAGTAAGGGAGATAGATGCACTTGGCGGACATATGGGCATCATCACCGATAAGACGGCAATACAGTTCAGGATGCTCAACCGAAGCAAAGGCCCTGCGATGTGGAGCCCGAGGGCGCAGAGCGACAGACAGAGATTTAGCGAGGCTTGGCGCGAAGTGGTGGAACAGACTGCCGGACTCCGCTTGTGGCAGGATACCGTAAGCAGCCTTATCATAGAGAGAGAGGAAGTCAAGGGGGTACGTACATTCATGGGCGTATCGTTCTATGGGCGCAGTGTGATCCTCACGAACGGGACGTTCCTCAATGGTCTGATGCACGTGGGCAGGGTGCAGTTCGCCGGAGGACGCATATCCGAACCCGCCTCCACAGGTATCACAGAGCAGTTGCGCTCACTGGGGTTCGACTCAGACAGGATGAAGACCGGTACCCCCATGCGTCTGGATGCACGCACGATACACTTCGACCTCTGTGAGGAACAGGTAGGGGACGAGGATTTCCACAAGTTCTCATTCCTCCCGGAAGCCCCCCGGAAAGTGCTCCGACAGAGAGGGTGCCACATCACCTACACTAACCCCGAAGTACATCGCATACTCGCAGAGAGCCTCGACGACTCCCCTCTCTACAACGGGCAGATACAGAGCATAGGCCCACGATACTGCCCAAGCATAGAGACCAAGATCACCACCTTTTCCGACAAGGAACGCCACCAGCTCTTCCTCGAGCCTGAGGGAGAGGGCACGACGGAGTACTATGTCAATGGCTTCTCATCCTCTCTCCCCTTCGAGGTACAGGATGCCGCCATACGTGCCATCCCGGCCCTTCGCGACGCACATATCCTTCGCCCGGGATATGCGATAGAGTACGACTTCTTTCCTCCTACGCAACTGCATCATACTTTAGAGACAAAGAGGATCAAGCGACTCTTCTTCGCAGGGCAGATCAACGGCACCACGGGTTACGAAGAAGCGGCAGGTCAGGGACTCGTTGCGGGTATAAATGCGCACTTAGCTGCACACTGCCCGGAGCGCGAACTGATCCTCGGACGTGACGAAGCATACATAGGCGTACTGATAGACGACCTGGTGACGAAAGGGGTGGATGAACCCTATCGGATGTTCACAAGCAGAGCAGAGTACCGTATACTCCTGCGCCAAGACAATGCCGACATGCGTCTCACGCCAAGGGCTTACGAGATAGGAGCGTGTACGACGCGCCGACACGACCTCCTGATGGAGAAGTTGCAACTACGGGAAGAACTCATACAGCTGTGCCACAATACCTCCGTATCCCCCCGAGAGGTGGAACAGCTCCTCACAGAGTATGGCACCACGCCTCTCAAGCACGGATGCAAACTTATAGATCTGGTGCTGCGCCCTACCCTAAGCATACACGCTCTCGCTACGGCAGTGCCGGCACTGCGTCACGCTATTGACTGTCTCCCATCCGACCGGATGGAGGAGATTGTAGAATCAGCAGAGATAGAGGTCAAGTACAAGGGCTATATCGACAGGGAAAAAGAGCTTGCAGAGAAAGCTAAACGACTGGAGTACATACAGATACGAGGACGCTTCGACTACGACACGATAAAGGCTCTATCCACAGAAGCAAGGCAAAAGCTCAAGAAGATAGACCCGGAGACCATAGGACAAGCCTCACGCATACCGGGGATTTCCCCCAGCGATATCAATATCCTTTTGGTCCTTTTAGGCAGATAACAGAATTGCTCCACGTGGAACATTATGCTGATCAAACGAGAGAACATACGAGCATCGCTAAGCACGATCCCGGAGAAACCCGGCTGCTACCGCTACAGGAACAGCTCCGAGGAGGTCATATATGTAGGGAAGGCGAAGAACCTGCGTAAACGCATCTCTTCCTACTTCCAGAAAGAGAACAACGACCCTAAGACTCGGGCTCTGCTCAGAGACCTTGCCTCTGTCGAATACATCGTGGTATCGACAGAGCACGATGCACTCCTCTTGGAAAACAATCTGATAAAAGAGCATCATCCTACCTACAATATCCTCCTAAAGGAGGGAAACATATACCCCTGGATATGCATAACGAGAGAGCCATTCCCGAGAGTCTTCTCGACTTTTAAGATGAGCAAGGATGGCTCTCTCTACTTCGGACCTTACCCTGATCGCAGTCTGCCGTTCACACTCATCAAGCTCTTCCGGCGACTCTATCGGTTCCGTACTTGCAAGCTTGCCCTAACACCCGAAAATATATCGGGAGGAAAGTTCAGGGTCTGCCTGCAATGCCATATCAAGCGTTGCAATGCTCCCTGCATAGGGGCCGTATCTCCCAAGGAATATATGGCAGACATCGAGCGAGCAAAGAAGATCCTCAACGGCAACATAAAGGAGGTGGTGAACGAGCTCACCGGGGAGATGATGTCGTATGCAGAGAACCTGGAGTTTGAGAAAGCGCATGAGATACAACAGACGATACTGGCCCTCGAAAACCATCAAGCAAAGTCCACAATCATAAGTGACGTAATCGGTAATGCCCTTGTCGTATCCTGCGACTCGGACTTGGAGGCCTTCTATGTCAATTATCTCGAACTTCGACACGGTAATATCATTGCAGGAAAGACAATGGAGTATAAGTTGAGGGTCGCCGAAGAGAAAGGCGAGATACTCTCATCGGTGCTTCAGGAGCTAATTCAGGGAACAAAGGGGAGGATAAGGGAGATAATACTGCCGTTCGAACCGGACTTTGCGCTTGACGAAAAGATCAGTATCACCGTGCCCATACGGGGAGATAGGAGGAAGGTACTGGACCTCTCCATGGAGAATGTACGTCAATATATGACGGACAAGTACAAACAGGCAGAAAAACTTAACCCTGAGCAGCGCAATACTCAACTACTTCGCGAGCTCAAGAGCACCATAGGCTTACCGACTCTTCCATACCATATCGAGTGTTTTGATAACTCTAATATAAGCGGAGACTCGGCAGTGGCTGCCTGCGTTGTATTCAAAGGAGCGATGCCTTCCAAAGCGGACTACCGACTCTACCACATCCGCGACACAAAGGGGCCCAACGACTACGCCTCCATGAGCGAAGTGGTGACACGTCGCTATACTGCAATACTTGAAGAAAATGGCGAAATACCTGACCTCATCATCACGGACGGAGGCAAAGGACATATGAACACTGTCTCGGCGGCTCTCGACAAGATCGGTGTACCAATCCCAATCCTCGGACTGGCAAAAGACGAAAAGCACAACACCGCGAATATACTCTACGGAAATCCTCCTGCTGTCATCGGCATACTTCAACGCAGTCAGGCGTTCAACCTTCTCACTCGGATACAGGATGAGGTGCACAGGTTTGCGATCAAGTTTCACCGTAAAGTGCGGAGCAAAAAGCAAGGTCGATCGATCCTCGACGAGATAAAGGGCATAGGCCCTGCGACAAAAAAGAAACTACTGACCCACTTCAAGAGTATAAAAAGGCTAAAGGAAGCTCAGGAGGATGAGATAGCGACCGTCGTGGGAGGGGCTAAAGCCAAGATAATAACCGAATATTTCAACGAGATAAGATGAAAGTAGTGATACAGCGTGTCGCAGATGCACACCTCACGGTGGAGAAGAAGGCTGTGGCGGAGATAGGTGCGGGAATGGTGATACTCCTTGGTATCAGTGTCGATGATACGGAAGATGACTTGGAGTACATACTCAAAAAGATACCTCGATTGCGTATATTCGACGATGAGAACGGCATCATGAACCTTGACATCACGCAAAGTAAAGGGGAAGTACTGCTTGTGTCGCAGTTTACATTGCTTGCAGACACCCGCAAAGGCAACCGTCCGTCTTACATCAACGCGGCAAGACCGGAACAAGCTATACCTCTGTATGAGAAAATGACCGAAAAACTTTCCGAAAGTTTGGGCAAGCGCATACAAACGGGTATATTTGGTGCCGATATGAAAGTGAACCTTACCAACGACGGTCCCGTAACAATTATCATAGATAGTAAGAACAGATGAAGGACAATCATATATCTGCCTGCGACTCCCCTACCCTATCTGCCCTGCAAAGAGACGTAGACGAGTGGATCAGGAGCTATGGGGTACGTTACTTCTCCCCGCTAACGAATATGGCAATCCTGACTGAAGAGGTGGGCGAAGTAGCACGCGTCATGTCTCGTTTATACGGAGACCAATCGACAAAGGCGGACGAGACAATAGACAAGGACAGACTTGCGGACGAACTTGCCGATATCCTGTGGATTGTCGCTGCGATTGCCAATCAGACAGGGTGCGACCTCACCGAAGCTTATCAGCGGAACATCGAAAAGAAAACACGCAGAGACAAATATCGTCATGCTGGGAATCCTAAACTACATAAGTAAAAGAAAGAACTAAACGAATATATACACACAAACGAAAGAGTATGAAAAGTAAATTTCAAGAAGCGTTTGAAGGCTTCTCCGCTCCCCTAACAGAGGAGGAGATCAAGGCAGAAGTCGCCAGGATCATCGAGAAAAACTACGATGCACTAAATACAAAAGAGAACATAAGATTGATACATAGCTGTGTCGATCTTACATCGCTCAACCCGACGGATCACGTAGATCACATCTACAACTTCGTAAAACAGGTGAACGAGCTCGATGAAAACAATCCTTCGATCCCACCCGTTGCTGCGATATGTGTATACCCTAACTTCGTCAAGACGGTAAAAGAGGCCCTGATGGTCCAAGATGTTGCGATAGCTTGTGTATCCGGATCCTTCCCTTCTTCCCAAACATTCATCGAGGTTAAGGTAGTTGAGACAGGTCTTGCCCTGGAAGACGGGGCAGACGAAGTAGACATTGTCTTGCATCTTGGTAATTTTCTCGCCGGAAATTACCAAGACGTGGCAGATGAGATCCAGGAGATTAGGGATATATGCAGGGGTAAGAGGCTCAAGGTTATCCTAGAAACCGGAGCTCTTAAGAAGAGCGAGAACATACAACGTGCGGCCATCCTGTCACTCTTTTGCGATGCCGACTTCATCAAGACCTCGACAGGGAAAGAATATCCCGGGGCAACATTGGAGGCAGCATATACCATGTGTCGCGTACTTAAAGAGTACGAGACGAAGTACGGTGAGAAAAGAGGAATCAAAGTGTCGGGAGGAATACGTACGACGGAAGAGGCAATCAAATACCTTTGTATCGTAAAGGAAATCCTCGGAGAGGAATGGATGAACAACAAGCTCTTTAGAGTTGGAGCAAGTTCCCTGGTAAGTGACCTCCAAAAGCACCTGGACTGAAAGTACAGGTCAGATACCTCAAAACTAAAATAGCGCAGCCGGTAAAGTCTCTTACCGGCTGCGCTATTTATTTTTATTAACAGAAGAGAGTGAAAAAATCGACCTCCATAAATTCGCTACAGGACACTTTCTCGGTCAGGTCGGATATGTTTACCCAAAGAAAGGGAAAGTCTCCAGAATCGCATCTATTAAGTGAATAATAGAGTGCGATATATTTTGACAGAAAAACACGGTCATCCAAACAAAAAAGTTGAAGTGCTTGCAAGATCAGGAGTATCTTCATCGACGCGCCACACCCGCAAGCACTTCGGTGCTGTTCCATATTTAGCAAAGCCCCGATATAAAAACTCTAAAAAAAATACCGGGGGCGAACAACACAAACAAATCAAACAACCTAAAGTAATTATATATAGATGGAGAAAACATCTATCTCCTCCTCACGGAGCAAAACCGAAACATCCTATCTGACCACCCTACTACTTCTTTTCCGGTTCGGATAAGAAGGCCGTCATTTTACCGGTCTCTCCCAGCAGCGTTACCTGCCGTCTATCATGAGAGACCTGGAGCGTGTATGCTTCATTAGCATACTTGGTGTACCTCTCATTCATCTCGACGAAGAGCAGAGACACCTCGGGAAGCTCTCCTGGCTGCATTCTGACATAGTTATCTATGTACAGATCGTTCATGAAGAACAGCAACAAACAAGAGCCATCACCCGACACATACTTATGAACTTTCGGGAAGACCGGAAGCTCACGGGAGTAGAGCTGAAAGTCGTAAGCCGTCATCGCGTTCCTTCGCTCCGACGCCCCGACGACTTTTCCATTATCGTCAAGAGCAACGAGCGCGTTGCCTTTTACCATATATGCCCTTTCAAGCTCACCCGGTATAGCAAAGATCAGCACATCTTCATCGACGAGGAAGCGGCTCTCTATATCAATAACCGAGAAGGAATGCCCTCTTTTTACGGAATGATACACCATGGTGCTATCACGTTTCAGAGTCATCACCACATCTTTTACGCTTCCGTCATCCTGCGGTATCGAAGCCACATACACACCGACATAGTTCTCCGGAGAGAGACGATGCGACACCCCTTGCCGTACTTTATCATGTGCACACGACAGCACCAGCACAAGGAGTCCAACCAGCAATAATATGTTGCTACTTTTTGCCATAAAGAGCTTAATTCATAGCTTTACAGAGTGACAAGGCAAAATAGTAAAACAGAGACGTTCTCTTAACTCTCATCAAAGGTAAAAACAAAAATCCTAAAAAGCAAATTATTGTCAAACTATACATTTTTTATCGTGCCAAGACATGCATTTACGGGAGAAATGATAGGGTCCGAATATACAAAAAAGATAAACTTACCCTTATCCAAGAGCATTGTTGCAAGAGAAATGATCATCTCCATCATTTCTAATAATCAAGCGTTTATATCAGATCCTGAAGGAGAATATGCAGAAGACATCAATGTGCTCAAAAATATAATTGAGGAAGTGCGGGCAGCATCGCAATACAATGCTAATTTTAATATACCCAAAAGCCTATATGTAGGCAATTCCGGTACGGCGATGCGCCTCCTTACTGCCGTCATCGCTGCTTCCGGAGAGAGTAGCGAGATCTCCGGAGGCGCACAAGTATCGCAGAGACCTATCGCTCCGCTCATCGAAACACTCAGAGGAATGGGTGCCGAGATAGAGTATCTCGACAGGGAAGGCTACCTGCCTTTGTCAATAAAAGGCAAACAACTACACTGCAAGGACAGGATAGACGCACGAGGATGGCAGAGCTCGCAGTACGTCAGTGCGCTACTTCTCATCGCTCCTAAGGTCAGCGGCGACACCCGGATCCTGAGGAGCCGAGACGACAGCTCGACCCCCTACATTGACCTTACGATAGAGTGCATGCGCCGACACGGCATCGAAGTGAAGTGGGAGGGAGACCTCATCACCGTCAAAGGAGGTCAGAGCTACCTCACGGACGCTATCCACAAGTACGAATATGACTGGAGCAGTGCCTCCTTTTGGTACCAACTCCTTGCACTTCACCCCGAAGTCCGACAACTCGAACTCCGCGGGCTCAGCTACCACAACGCCATCCAAGGCGACAGAGTCGTAGCCGATATGTACCAAACTCTCGGCATCCAGACGCACGAGACCACAGATGGCATCCTTCTCTCCCATACAGGGAAGGAGCCCCGACCCGGTGCGAAGATGACAGAGCTCGACTTCGCCCTCACACCCGACCTATTCCCTACCCTCTCCGTTACCTATGCAATGCTCGGGATACCCATCAAGTGCACGGGGCTCTCCACCCTCGCCATCAAGGAGAGCAATAGGATCGAAGCCGTAGTAGAGGGACTTCGTCGCATCGGTATAGGGGAGGTCACCAGCGATGGCGACACCTTCATCTACCACGGAAGCAGAGGGAGCATGGCGATAAACACAGAAATAGAGATCGACAGCAGGGAAGATCACCGCATCGCCATGGCATTCGCTATCGCAGCTACAGCACTCGATCGCTGCAAAGTCTCCATAACAGATCCCGAATGCGTCGCAAAGAGTTATCCCAGCTTCTGGGACGAGCTCCGCAAGTTCACCACCATCGATATGGAGTGACCCTGTAAAGGAAGAAAAAGGTGCGGTAAGACCCAAAGACTTTACCGGTAATCTCTCCGGACTTTACCGCACCTTTTTAGGGGCATTCCCGTACCCTTCACCCACACAGACAGGCAAAATATGTAACTTTGCTGTTACTAACAACATTATTACCCACATCTCAACGATGCTTGCTCTCAACAATATATCGGTCTACTTCGGTGCCGATCCTCTCTTCTCCGACATCTCCCTCCGTATCAATCCCAAGGAGCGCGTGGCTCTCGCCGGACGCAACGGTGCCGGCAAGACGACACTCCTCAACCTTATCGCCGGACGTATCACCCCCACGGAAGGAAGCATCTCTCACCCCACAGGGATGACCATCGGCTATCTTCCCCAGCACCTGCTCACCAAGGACGAAAGAAGCGTACGGGAAGAGGCAATGCTCGCCTTCGGACGTGAGCTCGAGATCAAGCACACGGTCGATAATCTCTCCGCCATCCTTGCCGAGCGCACCGACTACGATAGCGAAGAGTACATGGAGATTGTGCAACGTCTGGCCAACCATACCGAGCTGCTTGCACTCTACGGCAGCGATAGGAAAGAGGCAGAGATAGAGAAGACTCTCAAGGGGCTCGGTTTTGTCGATGGCGACTTCGACCGTTCGACATCGGAGTTTAGCGGAGGATGGCGTATGCGTATAGAGCTTGCCAAGATTCTTTTGAGTCGCCCCGACCTGCTCCTCCTGGACGAGCCCACAAATCATCTGGACATGGAGTCGATCATCTGGCTCGAAGGCTTCCTCAAGAGCACACCCGCAGCCGTCATCATGGTATCGCACGACCGGAAGTTCCTCGACAATACCACCACCCGCACCATAGAGCTCACCCTCGGTAAGGCATACGACTACAAAGCCTCCTACTCCCACTACCAGATACTTCGCGAAGAGCGTTACCAACAACAGCTAAGGGCCTACGAAAACCAGCAGAAGATGATCAAGGATACCGAAGACTTCATCGAGCGTTTTCGCTACAAGGCCACCAAGTCGGTGCAGGTGCAGTCACGCATCAAGCAGCTCGAGAAGGTGGAGCGGATAGAGATCGACGAGATAGATCGCCGCAAGATACACTTCCGCTTCCCCATGGCTGTCCCGTCCGGCTCCTATCCCATCATCACCGAGGGGCTGTCGGTCTCGTACGGAGATCTCCATGTCCTCTCCGGCATAGACCTTACCATAGAGCGCGGCGATAAGATAGCTCTCGTGGGAAAAAACGGATCGGGCAAGACGACATTCGTACGCGCTGTCATGGGAGAGATACCATACGAGGGGACAATCAAGGAAGGGCACCAGGTCGAAGTCAGTTATTTCGCACAGAACCAAGCTTCCCTCCTCGACCCCACCCGCACCATCTTCCAGACTATAGACGACGTGGCTGTGGGAGAGATACGTACCCGCATCAACGACATCCTCGGGGCCTTTATGTTCGGTGGGGAGATCTCCGAGAAGAAAGTGCAAGTACTCTCCGGAGGGGAGCGTAGCCGCCTCGCCATGATACGATTGCTCCTGGCTCCGAGCAACGTACTTATCCTCGATGAGCCCACCAATCACCTCGATATCAGCAGCAAGGAGGTCCTCAAGGAGGCGATAAGCAACTACGACGGTACGGTGCTCATCGTCTCCCACGACCGAGACTTCCTCGACGGGCTTGTGGACAAGGTGATCGAGTTCAGGGACAAGAAGATCATCAACTACCTCGGGGGGATGCCGGACTACCTGCGCAAGATAGCCGAGCGTAACGAACAGACAGATACCCTCAGAGCGACATCTCGACCTGCCGCACAAGCAGAGAGCGCTGGGAAGATCGACTATGCCCGACAAAAGGAGCAACAGAAAGCCATACGACGTGTCGAACAGAACATCTCCCGCTACGAGAGCAGCATAGCCGAAGTAGAGCAAGAGACGGCTGAGATAGAGGAAAAGCTCTCCGCAGGAGATACTTCTCCGCAGGTCATCACCCGGTACGATGAGCTCCAACAGCTCTACAAAAAGCTGATGAAGGAGTGGGAAGAAGCACAGATCGAACTCGAAGCATTGCAGTAGGCCTATGGAGACGATCATCATACGTTCCATAGACGCACTACACCGCAGTGGCAACCTCCAATGGACCCTCTGGGAGGAGTACGAGAACGCGTTCCCATACGACGAGAGACGCAGCAGGGAGAGTATCCTCGCACGCCTCGACGAAGCGGACGGAGGGTTCTATATCCTCCTCTTCAGGGACAGAGAGGGAGAGCTCTCTGCCTTCGCCATGCTGCACGACTTAGGTACACTTGTCTACATCGAATACCTGTGTGTCCCTGCCCATAAGCGGAGCAGCGGTCTGGGCTCACGTGTGCTCGATGCCATCAGAGCGCATACCCCCTACCCCCTTGTCCTCGAAGCAGAGCCGGCAGGTACCAATGAGTGGGCGGAGAGAAGGCTCTACTTCTACAAGAGAAACGGCTTCGAGCTCCTCGACATCCCCTACCTCCAGCCCGCCTATCACGACGACTCTCTCCCCGTAGATATGTCTCTCCTCATATCTGCCCCCATAGACCGCCCCGACACCCTGCCACATCTCCTCCACACGGTCGTCTATCGGGTCGATCCATCTACCCTCCGCCCCCTCTGACTTCTCCCGCGAGCCTGCACACATATCGGTATCTCTTGTTCCCGAAGTACGGAAATAAACTTACAGTTACCGGGATATGAAGTCGTAGTCAGGAGCTGAAAAGCAGTTTTCAGCCCCTGATTATTAGTTTTCAAGTGCGGAAAGGTAGTTTTCCACCCCTGATTACAATTTTTCGCACGGTGGCACACAAGTTTCTTCCCTAACCCTCCTGTCTTCATAACTATATATTTATAAGATGCTTATGTGGCATTCTCACCGCCATACCACGGATTTTTTATGACCGGATCTTGTAAAATCTAAAGAGGGACATGCAAGGTTGCACTCCCTTCTGCATTTAGTATATGACAATTCAATTACTAATCTAAAACATTTCATGTATGAAGAAACAGCTGAACAAGCTATTCGCCGGCACACTCTTGCTGGCACTCATGACGATTTTCTTCGTCTCTTGTGACAAAGGTAAAGTGGACTTCCTTCAGGTAAAAGGGTCAAGCGTAACCCTCACTGCGACAAAGCCCGAAGCCTCGGTCGAACTCCTTGCAAAGAACGACTGGAGAGTCGATGGCAAAGGTATCGAACGTGGGAAAGATGCGGCTGTCACCTCCTTCGGGTGGTTTACGGTAAGTCCCGGTCAAGGAAAAGGCAACACTTCGGTCAAAATCAAGTTGGTAGATGCCAAGAAACCGGTAAAGGATACCTCACATGAGATATTCTTCACCTCAAAGGGACGTAAGGTCAAAGTCACCGTATACTTCAAAACTAAATAAACTATCCTCCCCTTAAGAGAAAAGGAGCGGCAGACTCGAATGAGTCTGTCGCTCTTTTTCTTTATCGCACCCCAATGAACGAAAAGTGCCCTCTGAGTGTTAGAGTACAGATAACACCCAAATAATACAGAAACTCAATGATCTCAACACCTCCCGAAGTAGTAGAGCAGACGATCGCTTCTGCACACAAGAAGAGGGCCACTACCTACCCCAAACTATTCGTCTCGGCAATGCTTGCCGGCGCATATATAGCTTTCGGAGGGCTCTTGGCATCCGTCGTCGCAGCAGGTCTGGGCGGTATAGGTGCAACCAATCCGATGATACCGAGGTTGGTAAGCGGTATGCTCTTCCCTATAGGGCTTATATTCGTTACACTTGTAGGGGCAGAGCTCTTCACGGGCAACACTGCCACCCTCATGCCTGCCGTACTCAGGCGCAAGGTGGAGCTTAGCTATCTCCTCACAAACTGGGTGATTGTCTTCGTCGGTAACGTCATCGGTGCCGTACTTTTCGACTACCTCATCGTGTACCAGTCGGGGGTGGTCTCGGGCGAGTACCATGCAGAGTATCTGCGCTCCGTAGCGGAAGCAAAGGTAGCCTTGGGTTGGAGCGAAGCCTTTGTCAGAGGGATAGGTGCCAACTGGCTGGTATGTCTTGCCGTATGGCTGGGTCTCTCGTCGAAAACAATGCTCGGACGTATGGTCGGGCTCTGGTGGCCGATCATGGCGTTCGTGACCATAGGGTTTGAGCACTCGATAGCGAATATGTACTTTATCCCCACGGGTATGATGCTGGGTGCAGAGGTATCGGTGGCGGAGCTCCTTCTCGACAATCTCCTTCCCTCTACTCTCGGCAACATCGTCGGGGGTGCGCTCCTCGTAGGTACGCTCTATGCGTGGCTTACCTATACACAGAAGGGACAACCGAACACATAAGTCCCCCTAGGGTGTACACCCTGTTGCAAAGCGTGCGTCATAAATCGGCTTATGACGCACGTTCTTTTTGCCCTCCTTTCGCTTTATCCTGATTTATTTATGCGGTTGAGACATAGAGACTACCGCAACCAAAACTCGTCTCTACCGCAGCGAAAACAGCTTTCAGCGGCTGGAAAGCAATCTTCCGGGGCTGAAAACCAATAGTCGGGGGCTGAAAAGTACTTTTCAGCCCCCGACTACAACTTCATATCCCGTAATCTCCGGGTTTCTAACAGTATGTCACCTCTTTCTTTCGCACTATAAGGACAGAAGAAAAGAGACTGCGCCATAGGTCGAGCTATGTCACAGTCTCACTTTTACGGTATATGCGGTGAGGGATCAGCGGGAGCCATCCATGCGCTCGACCTGCTTGACCCCCTTGACAGTGCGGAGGCGTTTGATAAGCCCATTGAGTGCGCTCACGTCCTGGACGTGCACCATGAACAGACCGGAGAAGAGCCCGTCGGTGGAGTCTATGCTGAAACTCCTGAGGGTGACGGCACTCTCCTTGGCTATCTGCCCGGTAATGTTGCTGACGATAGAGAGGTCGTCGTTGCCCACGATACGTAGTCCCACCTCGTAGCCGCCCTTGCTCTGCCCGCTCCATCGGGCTTGGAGGACACGATAACCGTATCTCTCGAAGAGGTCGGGGGCATTGGGGCAGTCCATACGGTGGATACGCAGCCCGGTCTTGGAGGTAAAGGCGAAGACTTCGTCGCCATAGATGGGATTGCAGCACTTGGCAAGCTTGTACTCGATCCCGGACAGGTTCTTGTCGATCAGCAGTACATCCGCCGTGCGGGTTATCTGTTCGGGGATGGTGGTAGAGACAAATGCTTCGGCCCTTTCACGTTCGACGGGCTCGGAGGTCCGGTTGCGCTCCTCGAGAGCTACCTTGTACTCTTCAAGGAAAGTATTGATGTCGAGCTTCCCATCCGAAAGAGCGAGGAAGAAGTCGGTACCCATCTTGAAGCCTTTCTTCTTGATGAGCCGTGTAAATGTGGCATCGTCGTACTCCATCTTACGGTTTTTGATACGACGCTGCACCTCATCCTTGGCATCTTTCAGGGCCTTTGCAGATTGTTCTCGGAGGAGTTGCTTGATCTTTACCCTTGCTTTCGAGGTGATGACGAACTGTAACCAATCGGGCTTCGGGCTCTGGGTATTGGAGGTGACGACAGAGACGGAGTCGCCATTCTGGAGCGTGTGGCGTATGGATACGTTCCGATCGTTTACCTTGCCCGAGATGCACTTGGCCCCGAGCCCACTATGTATCGCAAAGGCGAAGTCAAGTACCGTAGCTCCTTGGGGTAGCTTGATGAGATCTCCCTTGGGCGTGAAGACATAGATCTCCTTGTCGTAGAGATCCATCTTGAAGTCCTTGATGATCTCTTTGCCACTCGCCTCCTTGGACTCCAGCACCCGGCGCACACTGGTCAGGAACTCATCGAGCCCGGACTCGGGCTTGATGCCCTTGTATCGCCAATGCGCCGCCATACCCTTCTCTGCCACTTCATCCATGCGTCGGGTACGTATCTGCACCTCAACCCATTTATTCTCCGGACCCATCACGGTGATGTGGAGGGACTCATAGCCATTGGACTTGGGGATAGATATCCAGTCTTTGAGACGATTGGGATTGGGACGATACATATCAGTGACGACGGAGTAGACTTGCCAGCACTGGCTCCTCTCTTTGGGGAGAGGCGAGTCGAGTACGATGCGGATGGCAAAGAGGTCGTATATGGCTTCGAACTCGATGTTCTGCTTCTTCAGCTTGTTGCGTATCGAGGAGATGGACTTGGTGCGTCCCTTGATGTCGAACCTCAGACCCTCTGCTTCGAGCCTTTTCTTCAGGGGGTTGATGAATGCCGTGATATATGCGTCGCGAGAGTCTTTCGTCTCGTTTAGCTTGCGCTTTATATAGTCGTAGGTGGTGCGATCGGTATATTTGAGACAGAGATCCTCCATCTCGCTCTTGATCATATACAATCCCATGCGGTGCGCTAAGGGAGCATACAGGAACGATACCTCCATGGAAAGAGCCTTCTGCTCCTTCTCGAGAAAGTACACATTCGCCAAACGCATCAGCACGAGGCGGTCGGCAATGAGGATAAGTACGACTCGGATGTCTCCCGCAAAGGAAAGAAGGAAGTGACTGAAGTTATCGCTCGTGACGGCGGCATTGCGAGAGTATAGCTCTGAAAGGCGCAAAAGGTGTGTGAGCAACTCTGATGTATCTTCGCCAAAGTCCTCTCTCGCCCTCTCTATGGTGTAACTTCCCTTGAGGATCGTGCGGTAGATAAGGACGGAAATGACGGCAGACTGCTTGAGCCCTATCTCTTCGACGATCGAAATGGCCGAGAGAAAGGTGCGGATAAGCCCATGGATACCGTGACTGTCTTCGTTGAAGACTCCCTCACGGGATGCTTCTTTCAATATACGTGAGACGGTACTTCGCTGCCTGGTATCGAGTCCGTGATCGAGCCGATACAGTGTCTTGACCAATCGTGGTAGTTCGTTGAGCTCTATCTTATCTTTTATCTTCATATCCTTGTAGTAGTGCCGATAAGAGGCGACTTGCTAAAGTTACGAAAAAATTCGGACGAGCTCCCGGCACTTTAGCCAAAGAAGAGATAGCACATAACTACTGCCATCACAATACCTATAAGGTCTGCCAAGAGAGAGATCCCAAGCGTATAACGGGTACGTTTGACAGCGATGCTGCCGAAATACAGGGCAATGATATAAAAGGTCGTATCGCTTGCTCCCTGCACAAGGCACACAAGTCTGCCCACAAAGCTATCCGGGCCGTGCGTCTGCATAGCATCTATCATCAACCCTCGCGCTCCGCCTCCGCTAAGAGGCTTCATAAGCATCGTGGGCAATCCCTCAACCCAAGCGGTATCTATACCAAGGGCTCCTACTCCATACGTCAAGCCGGACATCAAAGCATCCATAGCTCCAGAAGCTCTAAAGACTCCTATCCCGACAAGGATCGCAACAAGGTACGGGATGATGGTAACAGCCGTCGTGAAGCCTTCCTTAGCTCCGTCTATGAAGTCCTCGTAGACATTGCGTCTGGCACGTAAACCGGAGAAGAGGAAAAGGCATATAAAGCCGAAAAGGATAACGTGGGAGGTAAGTGTGGAATACCGAGTGATGTCTTCTCTTTCCAGATGATTGAATGCAAAGAATAGCAAAGCCACAAGAACGAGAAAGATAAGTGTCGGGATCAGAAACGCACGTTTCAAGAGATTGATCCGCTGCTTGATGGCGACCATAAGGATAGCTGCTATCGTACTTGCTCCGGTAGCAAGGAGAATGGGAAGGAACACATCGGAAGGCGATACACTACCGAGCTGCATCCTGTACATTATGATGGTGATGGGGATAAGGGTAAGCCCGGATGCATTGATGCAGATAAACATAATCATGGCATTGGAGGCTTGCTCCTTGTTTGTATTGAGTTTCTGCAACTGTTGCATGACATCGAGACCGAGAGGTGTGGCTGCGTTGTCGAGACCAAGGAGGTTTGCAGAGAAGTTCATCAGGATAGTCCCATTGACAGGATGCCCTTGAGGTACTTCAGGGAATAGCACTTTAAAGAACGGAGCTGTGGCTTTCGACATACGCCCTACCATACCGCTCCGCTCTCCTACCTTGAGAAGTCCTTGCCAGAGAGTGAGTATCCCTGCCAATCCCAACGATATCTCAAATCCCGTCTTCGCCGAAGAAAAGACTGCATCTACGATAGCGCCGAAGACCGCACCGTCACCCGTTACCACTGTCTGTACGGTAGCGGCAACGAGCGCAATGAGAAAAAATGAGATCCAGATGTAGTTGAGCAACATCTCGGTGTACTACTTCTTATGGCTGAGACACCAATCGAAGGCATTGACGAATGCCTCAAACCATGGCGTAACCTCCCTACCCTCTCTCTCAGGATAGTATCCGCACTGCCAAGGGAATATACAACGTTCGGGATGAGGCATCATTGCGATGTGACGACCACACGGACTTGCTAATGCGGCTATACCGTCAGGCGAACCGTTGGGATTGGCAGGATAAGCATCAATGGCGTACCTTGCGGCTATACTGTACCTGTCGGACGAGTAAGGAAGATCGAACCTTCCTTCGCCGTGTGCTATCCAGACACCTATCTTTTGCCCACTTAGAGATCCAAGCATTACGGTGTCGTTGTCCGGAATTTCGAGAGAAACAAAGCCGGATTCGAATCTTCCCGAGAAGTTATGCGCCATACGATGTTTCTTTTCGTGATCGGGATAGAGGAGACCTAGCTCTCCGAGGAGCTGACATCCGTTACAGATACCGAGCGAAAGGGTATCTTCACGAGCATAGAATGCATCAAGCGTGGCTTTGGCTCGCTCATTGTAAAGGAATCCTGCCGCCCATCCCTTGGCACTTCCCAGCACATCGGAATTGGAGAAACCGCCACAGAAGACGAGCATCTGTACATCTTTCAAGTCCTCTCTACCGGTCATAAGGTCGGTCATATGTACATCCTTGACATCGAAGCCCGCAAGATGAAGTGCATAAGCCATCTCTCGTTCACCGTTGGTACCCTTATCTCTCACTATCGCGGCACATACGCCCGAGCGGTCCTTGCGGTCATAACTCTTACCATAAGCCGCAAGTGTGCCCTTGAAGTCCTTACCGAAACTGTACGATACAGGTATGCGGAAGTAGTTTTGTGCGCGTTCGTCGGCCTGTTTTTCAGCAGTCTGGAAGCGTTCCATCCGTTTCGAAGCTTCGTACCATACCTCTCTTAGAGCATCTATATTGAGTGCGACTTCATCCTTTGTCCCCTTCGACGAGATACGGATGCGCCTATCCGCAGATAGGGTAGCTATCTTGGCACAGCCTACGCCCGCATCTTCGAGAACTTCGAGAGCAGCCTGAGGATTGGCAACCTGTATCACGACACCGGGATTTTCGGCAAAGAGAAATGTATCAAGTCCTACCTCCGGGGCATCTATCTGCACATCAAGACCTCCGCAGGTATTGGCAAAGGTCATTTCAAGCAACGTAGTGACAATACCCCCTGCCGATATATCATGTACTGCCAGTACCTCACCATTCTCTATAAGAGAGGATACAGCATTGAAAGCATCTACAAAGTACTCGCTATCGTTTACGTCGGGAGTATCTGCTCCTACGTACCCGAGCGTCTGATATAATGCAGAACCACCCAAGGAAGCCTTACAGAACGAGAAGTCCACATGGATCAATGCGCTACCCTCTACCGGACGCAGCACCGGACCTACTATCTTACGTACATCGCCCGTCTCGGCAGCTGCCGAGATGATGACCGTACCTGGAGACAAGACCCTCTCACCCGAAGGATACTTCTGTGTCATAGAGAGTGAGTCCTTTCCCGTAGGTATATTGATCCCAAGATCAATAGCGAAGTCCGAACAAGCCTCTACTGCTTCATACAGACGTGCATCCTCTCCCTCGTTACGACACGGCCACATCCAGTTCGCTGATAGAGAAACCGCCTCGAGACCCCCCTTGAGCGGAGCTCCTATTATATTCGTGAGAGCCTCCGCTATCGCAAGGCGAGAAGCAGCGGCAGGATTGGACAGAGCCACGGCAGGGGCATGACCCACCGAAGTAGCTATACCGCTCTCTCCTCTGAAGTCGAGAGACATTGCACCAAGGTCAGACAGAGGAAGCTGCAACTCACCTTGACACTGCTGACGTGCCACCTTTCCTGTTACAGATCGGTCTACTTTGTTGGTGAGCCAGTCCTTACAAGCTACGGCTTCGAGCCTGAGTACGGCTTCCACATGACTATTTATTTCATTCGTCGGGATGGAGCGAGCCGGAGCTTTGAATCGGGTTTCGACAGACTTATCCTTCATTATCGTCTTGGGAGCACTCCCAAACATATTGCTCAACGATAGATCGATAGGCTTTTCACCATTATCCTTTTCAAAGACAAGACGCATATCATCAGTGGTCTCACCCACAACATAGAACGGTGCACGCTCGCGCTCCGCTATCTTCCTTATACGCTCTATATCCTTCTCCTCCACGAGGAGCCCCATACGCTCCTGGCTCTCGTTTCCTATTATTTCCTTTGCAGATAGTGTAGGATCCCCTACCGGCAGGCGATCCATATCTATACGGCCACCGGTAGCTTCTATAAGTTCTGACAGACAGTTGAGGTGCCCCCCGGCACCATGGTCGTGAATGGAGACGATGGGATTCTCTTCGCTCTCAGCAAGCGAGCGTACCACGTTGGAGACACGTTTCTGCATCTCCGGATTCGATCTCTGGATAGCATTGAGTTCTATCGCGTCACGCATCTCACCGGTATTGACCGAAGAGACGGCACCGCCCCCCATGCCTATACGATAGTTATCGCCCCCCATGACGACAACCTTCTCACCCGGATGAGGCTTTCCCTTGAGGGCGTCGCGCATATTTGCGTATCCTACCCCACCCGCAAGCATTATCACCTTATCGTAACCCCAAGTCTGTGTATCCTCGGTATGCTCAAACGTAAGCACCGATCCGCAGATGAGCGGTTGGCCGAACTTATTCCCGAAGTCCGAAGCTCCGTTAGAAGCCTTGGTAAGTATCTGTTGAGGTGTCTGGTAGAGCCACGGACGAGCAGGTATCTTATGCTCCCATGTACGCTCCTTGTCCTCTATGCGGGTGTACGAAGTCATATATACGGCTGTACCCGCCATGGGTATGCTTGCTCTTCCTCCCGCCAAGCGGTCACGTATCTCACCGCCCGAGCCAGTAGCAGCACCGTTGAATGGCTCCACCGTGGTAGGGAAATTGTGCGTCTCTGCCTTGAGAGAAATTACAGTGTCTATATCTTTTGTACCGAAGAACGAAGAGGTATCTCCGGCAGAGGGAGCGAACTGCTCGATACGCGGACCCTTATTGAATGCCACATTGTCCTTGTAAGCCGACACGAGTCTATTGGGATTCACGGCGGATGTTTCCTTGATCATCGCAAAGAGCGAACGCTCTTTCTCCTCACCATCTATGATAAAGGTACCACCGAAGATCTTGTGACGGCAGTGCTCCGAATTGACTTGAGAGAAGCCGAATACCTCACTATCCGTAAGCGGTCTCCCGAGCTCTTGGGACACACCCTTGAGATACTCTATCTCCTCTTCACTCAGAGCAAGTCCCTGCTCCACGTTGTATGCCTCGAGATCATTGATACTGAGGATGGTCGCAGCCTCTCCCGGCTGAGCAAAGATACTGTCGCTAAGACCTTCATATCCGCGAAGCAGCATCGGATCATACGATGTATCAGGCTCAGCAGCCACGAAAAACTCTATGCGCTCTATGCCCGGCAGCTCCATCGTCTGGGTAATCTCCACAGCCGTAGTACTCCACGGCGTGATCATCTCTGCACGAGGACCTATATAAAAACCGGAAAGCTCCGATACCGATACCGGTACAGAGCCATCTAAGAGCCAGTGCAAGGCTTCTACATTTGAGGCAGTAAATCTCTCGGAGTGTTGGACGGCGTACACAGTGCCATCCGTGTGGCGGAAGAAAGATAGCATATCTCTTTGCGTTATAATGGGGTTATGTTGAATACTGCAACCAAAGTACAAATTTACTCATTTGCCTTAGAATAATCCAACATCCCCGGCATATACCTTCTATTTATAGACCTCTTTTTTCCCTCTTACTGCCCAACCATAACAAAGCCAACCATAAACAGCTACTCCGCTATGATATATGATATACCAAACCTAAGCAAACTCCTGTACAAGAATAGGGGAAAGAACAAATAGACAACCGAGAAGAAAACCATCCATTCCCCTATATTAAGTGGTTTTCAGGGGTGGAAAACCAATCTTCCGGAGCAGAAAAGTAAAAACCAGAAGCAGAAAATTGGTTTTCCACCCCTGATTACAACTTCATATCCCAATATAGAGAAGTATGGAACCGGGTCGGCAATGTTCGATATCGACACGCTGCATTTACCCTACCTTATCCCTACACACGCTCAACCCAATGCCCACACCGATACACCCAATAGATTACTTATACATACCCTGAAGTCGAAAAAGATGTGGATAAGTATGTGGATAAATTGTGTATAAAAAGACCTCGTAAAATTTGGATTTAACATTCAGTTGCTTGTATATAAGGAAAGATGAAATGACCAAAAAATATGAGGAAAAGTTACTAAGAAGTTATCCATATAGTTATCCACAGATTATTGCGCTACCGCATCTTTCAGTTAGCTCTCCACAGAGGATTTACTACTTCTCCACAGTATGTCGTAAAAGTAGTATGATAAGCCGTATCCGGCTGTGTATAACTTTGTGGAGGAGTGTGGATAATTCTAAATCGATACTCCTAATCGATTTCATCCTTATTTCTATCCACAATACTAACATCTATAATCATCTTATGTAAGGAGATTCTTTTTTCATGACGCTCTGCTCTACCAACTTTTTTCTTTTCAAAGAAATAAATAAAAGAAGAAGATAGCTGTGAGTATTGTGGATAACTCGCAAAAATGACCCTTTGAGTCGGAACATTTGGAATTGGTGTGCTGTATCGATAAAAAAGAAAGCCGAGACTTACTGACTCGGCTTTCTTTATGTTACTTATTTAGGAGATATTCCAATGCTTCTATCTTTACTTTGAAGCTCTGAATTATTTTGATTTGGTTGAGATTTAGTCCCTTGATATTGAGTTCACAGTTTAGGTTTTCACAGAATTCATTTTCTATATTGTTTTTATGACCTTTGGGGCAAATATAAGTTTGTCTCTCCTCCTTATTGAATATTCCGACCTTT
>JBHBLB010000049.1:0-33748 GCA_041791495.1 Porphyromonas sp. | reverse complement strand
GTACAAGGCTCTGAGACGCGAAAAAGAGTATGTCGGAAAGACACTCAATATCTCCGGATACCCGGGAGACAAGGGTGGCAAAGAGCAGTGGTGGATGTCCGGCGAAGGAGAGGTTCAGGGTCCATTGCTCAAGTATGACATCGATACTTTCGGGGGGCAGAGTGGCTCACCTGTGTGGGCAACGATAGGGGGGCGAGAGTATGTCCTTGGGGTTCATACTATGGGAAATTCCCGGCTGGGAAATTTCGCTACCCGGATAAACACGAAGATAATACGGGACATCCGTGAGATATGTAAAGCCAATCCGTAAATGAATATATAGGCACAAGCCAATATACGTATGTAATTATTAACTCTAAAAACTATTATCATTATGACAAAGAAAGCAAGCTTACAAGGAAAGACTAACTCTTCAAAGGCTAAAGACTCCCAAAAGACCAAGAATACCGATAGTGTATTCGAAGCAGAACTCATGATGGAAGTGTCTAACGTTTCCGAACTCGATACTGAAAACACTTCAGAGCCTTATGTCCCGTTTGACTTGGCGGGTGATCAGGAGACCGCACCCATGGATGCTATCTATGGGAGTTATACTGAAGCTGAGTTGAGGACTCTTCTGACCGAAGCCGAAACAACTCTCACGACGGAGCTGGAAGAAGAGAATATTATCGGTGGAGATGAGAGAATCAGGATACTTCGCCCAGGGAACTATTTCCCATATAGAGCAATCTGTGCGCTACGTATGGTTTCCAAAAGCGGTAGAAGATATATCGGCACAGGATACTTTGTCGGTCCTCGGATTGTCATTACCGCCGGTCATTGTATGTATTTCCATGGTGATGGAGGCTGGGCAAAGAGTATTGAGGTAATCCCTGCTTTGGACGGTAATAACAGACCGTTTGGCTCTTGTGTCAGTACTTATTATTGTTCACTTAACGGATGGACGCGTAAGAAAGACTGGAACTACGACTTCGGTATCATAGTATTGCCATCACAGAGTCCGCTCGGTAACAAGACCGGATGGTTTGGATATTCTGTGAAGAATAATACAGGGTTTCAGGGCTTACATGTAATGACTGCCGGATATCCCGGTGATAAAGGTGGCAATGAGATGTGGTATGGAGCCGGAAGATGTGTTAATGAAAATAACCATAAGATAGCTTACAAGATAGATACTTATGCAGGACAGAGCGGATCTCCGGTATGGGTTAGCGGTAATTATGCAGTTGCAATCCACACCAATGGAAGTCCTGAGTGGAATTTTGCCACTAAGATCAGTGGTGCTATATGTAAGATGATTAATGACTACAAGAAAAATTTTCCGGGATAACTGTTAGAATTATGGATGTCAAAGTAATTACCAAAGGTGGAAAGCCGATCGCCGATGCGATTGTGTCACTCTCCTCTGTCCCCTATGATGGGGTGATCCCCGATATTGCTTCGGTGACGAACGATGACGGCATCGCATCCGTCCTATGTGAGCACCGTAAGGGGGAATATGCCTTCTCTGTGTTTACGGACGAGGGGATCCGTAGCGATCACACTGTCGCTGTGCTTGGGGTTGAGGACGAATTGCCAATACTATTGGTAATATAGGACCTCCATAACCTCGGAAGCTCTTTCGACAGCTTCGAGGGGGCGATAGGATAGAGCCGACCAAGCGGATATTTCCGTCTGGTCGGCTCGTTTTGTTTACCGGGAGTTGCCGTTCCTTACCTCTTGGGATCGGAGAGAAAGATAGGCTTGATCGGTCAAATAGATTGGGATGTCGGGTCATAAAGTAGTGCTCAGAGACTGAAAGTTGCTTTTCGGTCCCTGAGCACTGCTTTTCAGCTACTGAAAAGTAACTTTCGGCCTCTGAAAATAACTTTTGGTGCCGTTGCGATCAACTTCTCTCCCCGACCTTTCGTACATCAGAGCCGATCGAAGAGAGGGGTGGTTAGATTGTTGCCTATGCAGGCAATGGATTCATGGATGGGGAGAAGTGGGAGGATATGGGACGAGGTGCGGTAATGGTAGCTATCCCAGTACCCCAAAGGTCGCGACCCGATACGGCGGAGGAGCATGTATGGCCAGACAATCGGACAGCATCTCCGTATCAAAAAAACAAAGTCAGGCAACAAATGACTGCTACCTGACCCAAAGGTTCGATGATGGGATACCAACCAATCGATCTAAAAATAAAGGTACAATAAGTTTTTGATATGAGAAAAAGGTGTGGCGACCGGGACGCCTTTCCTTAGGGTTGAGGCGACTGTGGATTATATGATCGGGAAGAGGGATATTTGGAATTATCAGAAGAGATGTGTTTCTTTGCAGAAGTTCTTAGGGGTGCTACTTGTGTTTGTAGTGATTTACATGAAGCATAGTGGCTGAGATTAGACCCTTTAACCTGATCCGGGTAATACCGGCGTAGGGAAAAGACGATGTATTCTCTCCATATACACTATCAAGTGTACGATCTGCCGCGTGAAGCGTGTATGTCGATACTGAACCATCACCCCACAGAGACCGAGCAAACAAATTGTGATGGATAAGTTTATAGTGTAAGCCCATGCAGATTTTCTTGAACAAAGAGCCTCTGGAGATACCTTCCGGTACCTCTCTCCATGACCTTGTCATCGCACAAGGAATCTCTGTTTCACACGTTGCCATTGCTGTCAATATGCAAGTCATCCGCCGTGACTTGTGGCAGGAGATCGTACTCTCCCACGGAGATAAAGTGGTGGTGATAGGTATCTCCAAAGGGGGGTAAGCGTACCGTAACTTTTCCTATCGAATAAACCATTAAATCCATAACCTAAGTGATGAAGCAAAAAGACCAAACCAAAGACCTCAAGATCACTTCGGGAGCTATCCCCGGTTCTGTAAAGATATATGTGGAGGGCAGTCGTCCCGATATACGTGTCCCGATGAGGCGCATAGATCTGTCGCCAACGGTGGACGAGGCAGGCAATGTGACGGAGAACGAGTCCGTAGTTGTCTACGATACCTCCGGACCCTATACCGACCCGGAGTATATAGTGGATCCGCATAGGGGACTACCCAAGTGCCGGGAGCAATGGATCCTCGAGCGGGGCGATGTCATACGCCTTGACGGGCAGAGCTCGGACTATGGACGTATGCGTCGGGGAGATGCCTCGCTCGACTACCTGCGTTTCGCTCATCTCAATGACCAACCCTTGGTGGCCAAAGAGGGACACAGGGTGACACAGCTGCATTATGCCCGCAGGGGGATCATCACCCCGGAGATGGAATATGTGGCTATCCGTGAGAATCAACTCTGTGACAAGATCAGAGAGAAGTACAAGAGGGAGAGTGGAGAGGCGTTCGGGGCTTACCTGCCGAGTTATATCACGCCCGAGTTTGTGCGCCAAGAGGTGGCAGCCGGTCGTGCCATCATACCTGCCAATATCAATCATCCCGAGAGCGAACCCATGATCATCGGGCGTAGCTTCCTCGTCAAGGTGAATGCCAACATAGGGAACTCTGCTCTCTCCTCTTCGATCCAGGAGGAGGTAGAGAAGGCAGTGTGGGCGATGCGTTGGGGTGCCGACACTATCATGGACCTATCGACCGGACGTAATATCCACGAGACGAGAGAGTGGATCATACGCAACTCGTCCGTCCCCGTTGGGACGGTGCCTCTCTATCAGGCGTTGGAGAAGGTAAAGGGTCGGGTAGAGGACCTGACTTGGGAGGTATATCGTGATACACTTATCGAACAAGCCGAGCAAGGGGTAGACTACTTCACGATCCACGCAGGTCTACGCTGGCACTTCATCCCCCTGACCCGAGACCGGGTCACAGGGATTGTCTCCCGGGGAGGAGCCATTATGGCGAGCTGGTGTACCACGCACAAGAGGGAGAGCTTCCTCTACGAGCACTTCGAAGAGATCTGTGAGATCCTTGCTCGCTACGACGTCGCCATATCCATAGGTGACGGACTGCGCCCGGGCTGTATCGCAGACTCCAATGACGAGGCGCAGTTCGCCGAACTACGTACCCTGGGAGAGCTCGCTCGCATGGCTGATAAATATGATGTACAGGTCATCATCGAGGGACCGGGACATGTGCCAATGCAAAAGATCAAAGAGAATATGGAACTTGAGCTTAACCTATGCAATGAGGCTCCGTTCTATACCCTCGGACCTCTCGTGACCGATATAGCTGCGGGATATGACCACATCACGTCTGCCATAGGTGCGGCAATGATAGGTTGGTATGGTACGTCGATGTTGTGTTATGTTACCCGTAAAGAGCACCTTGGACTCCCTAATCGTAATGATGTCAAGGAGGGGGTGGTGACATACAAACTGGCAGCTCATGCTGCCGATCTCGCTAAGGGACATCCCGCTGCCTACTTCAGAGACTATGCCATGAGCAAAGCGAGGTATGAGTTTAGGTGGAAAGATCAGTTCAACCTCTCGCTCGATAGCGAAACGGCACTGAAGTTTCATGACGAGACATTGCCTTCGGAGGGACACAAGACGGCACACTTCTGTTCGATGTGTGGGGAGCACTTCTGTTCGATGAGGGCAAGTCGTCGCCTGCACAACGAAAAGAGAGGATAGAGGAGATATGATTGTCGTCATAACACCTCCGGATGCTTCTACATATGAAGCGAATGTGGCAAACCGTCTCTTTGCTGAAGGACTCCATACGCTTCACCTGCGTCTGCCGGGCGCAGGTGTATCTCAGTATGCAAACTTCCTGGAGCATATCAAGCCATGCTACCATCGGCGCATCATCGTGTGTGACCATTATGCCCCGTTGTTGTCGGAGTTTAACCTCGGCGGTATCTATCTGTCTGCCGGAAGGTTGGGGGAGCTGTCGCAGGTATTGCCGGGTATCTCTCCGCATCATCGC
Source organism: Porphyromonas sp. (assembly GCA_041791495.1). GTDB lineage: Bacteria > Bacteroidota > Bacteroidia > Bacteroidales > Porphyromonadaceae > Porphyromonas_A. Next base: position 28,879 of record JBHBLB010000049.1, on the reverse strand, counting down.
ATATCCATCGGGGTACATAGTATAGAGGAACTGCAAGGCTTACCTATCAAGCCGGACTATGCACTGCTTAGCCCGGTTTTCGATAGCGTATCTAAACCCGGTTACCGTGCCGAGGCTTCGCTCCTCTCACGGGGAGAAGAGCTGCGTCGGATCCCTTTCCCCGTGCTCGCTTTGGGCGGTGTCACGGCGACAAATGCCGAAAAGTGCTTCGCCGCAGGCTATGATGGTGTTGCCACGATAGGGGAGATATGGCGCGACCGAGGGAAAGAGGTCGAGCGATTTCGCGCTTTTACCGTTCCGATGATCCTATCCCTTGCCGGCCATGATCCAAGCGGTGGTGCAGGTATAACGTCAGATGCTAAGATCGCTACCGGTCTCGGTCTACATTGCTATACCATCCCTACGGCACTGACTGTGCAAAGTCCGACGGAGTTTGTAAGTGCTTGTCCCGTGGATGATACAATCGTTCGGGAAAATCTAAGGCTTCTTTCTCCGGAGAGAAGTGGGATTAGAGTTGCCAAGATCGGTATGACGGCTTCGCTCTCTCAGCTAAAAATGTGTATCCGAATACTGAAAGAGGCGAACGTGAAGCGCATCATCTGGGATCCGATCATAGCACCGACCGCTGGAGATGTGCCGGTCTTGCTCCCTGAGGATCCGGATACCACGCTTGACATAATGAGAGATCTCTACCTCATCACCCCCAATCGACCCGAGTGTTTGGCGTGGTTGGGGATGGACGAAGGGGGAGATCTTGCTGCGCTTGCCCGTGAGAGTGGGTGCAACATCCTCCTCAAAGGTGGGCATGGTAGCGATACTTCCGAGGTGTGTACCGATACCCTCTATCGTGCCGACGGTACTTGTGTTCGACCAAGTGTACACAAAGGCGGCACTCCAAAGCATGGTACGGGTTGTATGCTCAGCTCTGCGATCGCGTCTTATCTGGCTCTTGGGTATGGTTTGTCCCACTCTTGTGCCGAGGCCCAACGACTTGTGGCTCGTGCGATGCGATCAAGCCGTACCCTCTTGCCTGCCCCTGATGCCTCTTTGGCGCGAACAAAGGAAGAGAGGATGCTGGATGGTCGCTATCGTTTACAGTACATTACCAATACCTCAAACGCATCTTTGCTTGAACAGAGGTGCTTGAGCTATCTCTCCGGTGGGGGACGCTGGATACAGCTTAGGCTCAAAGAAGCCGATACTTCAGAGAGGGTAGCCCTCGGGAATCGCTTGCGCACGCTTTGCGATGCGTACGATGCCGTCTTGATTATCGACGATGATGTCGAAGCCGCCCTGAAGTGTGGGGCAGACGGTGTGCATCTCGGGCGTGAGGATATGTCTCCCGTCGAGACAAGAGCCATACTCGGAGATGATAAGATCATAGGCTTTACCTGCAATACTATCGAAGATCTACGAAGGGCTTACCGATACGGTAGCGACTACGCAGGTATAGGTCCGTTCCGAGCTACCGCTACCAAGCGTCGGCTTGCTCCGCTCCTTGGAGCAGAGGGTATATCTCACCTTGTACAATATAATAGGAGTTTGCCCTATCCTATGCCCTTGGTGGCGATAGGAGGTATCACTCTTGAGGATGTCTCTGCTATTATGGCGTGTGGGGCTTCCGGCATCGCTGTTTCGGGAGAGATGGATAAGTCCGAGTGCATATCGACAGTATGTACACAGTTTATAGATAGAATGGAAAGACAAAATCAATAACTATGGAAAAGAAACTGGTAATAGCAGGTCGTGAGTTCACGTCACGACTCTTCCTGGGTACGGGAAAGTTTGCTTCCAATACACTTATGAGCGATGCGATCGTGGCATCGGGGACCGAGCTCGTAACGGTTGCCCTCAAACGAGTAGACGCACAGAATACCGAAGATGACGGACTTCTTGCATCCATCCTTACGCCGGGCGTGCATCTTCTTCCCAATACTTCGGGTGTGCATACGGCAGAGGAGGCTGTTTTTGCCGCACGCTTGGCAAGGGAGGCCCTAGGGACGGAATGGCTCAAACTCGAAATCCACCCCGACCCGAAGTATCTGATGCCCGACCCGTTCGAGACGCTTAGGGCGACAGAGATACTTGCTCGAGAGGGTTTTGTCGTGATGCCCTATATCCAGGCCGACCCCATTTTGTGTAAACGTCTCGAAGAGGCAGGAGCTTCTGTCGTCATGCCGCTTGGAGCTCCCATAGGAACCAATAAGGGACTTGCTACTCGTGAGCTCCTCAAGATCATTATCGAGCAGAGTCGTGTCCCGGTCGTCATAGATGCAGGTATAGGTGCTCCGTCGCACGCAGCCGAAGCAATGGAGCTGGGAGCCGATGCCGTCTTGGTAAATACCGCTATCGCATCTGCCGGAGAGCCTGTCACTATGGCAGCCGCTTTCCGGTATGCTGTCGAGAGTGGGCGTATGGCGTATGAGGCAGGTCTGGGAAGTGTCTCACAGTATGCCGAGGCAACCTCTCCCCTTCAAGGATTCTTTGACTGAAAGAGTATATACCTATGACCTTCTATGATGTACTTGAGAGGTACGATCTCTCGGTTGAGAGGGATACCATCTTGGCCAAAAGCGATGCCGATGTGCTTAGAGCCCTCTCTGCCCCTGCCCTAAAGATACAGGACTTCAAGGCTCTTATATCTCCCGCTGCGGAGAGATTTCTCGACAAGATGGCGATAAGAGCCGAGGCTCTCACGCAGCAGAGGTTTGGCAAGACGGTACAGATGTATGTGCCCCTCTACCTTTCCAATTACTGTATCAACGCTTGTGTCTACTGCGGGTTCAATCATGCCAATAAGATCTTGCGCAAGAAGCTCTCGATGGATGAGGTGGCTCGTGAGGCGGATGCCATACGGGCTCTCGGCTTCAAGCACATCCTCCTCGTGGCAGGTGAGGCTCCGAAGCAAGCAGGGATAGACTTCTATGTCGAGGTGGTACGCTTCCTGCGTCCATACTTTGCGCAGATATCCATCGAAGTTCAACCACTGAAAGAGGAAGAGTATCGCAGGCTTGTCGATGCGGGAGTGAGTTATGTGTGCGTCTATCAGGAAACTTACGACAAGAAGGCATACCCTCTCTACCATCCACATGGACTCAAAGCCGACTTCCGATATCGTCTCGAGACCCCCGACCGTGCAGCATCGGGGGGGATAAAGAAGATTGGGATAGGAGCATTGCTCGGACTCGAAGACTGGCGCACCGATGCACTATGTACAGCCCTACACCTCCGTTACCTCGAAAAGACCTATTGGCGTACCAAGTACTCCATATCCCTCCCCAGACTGAGACCTAATGTGGGAGGGTACGAACCGAAAGATCCCATCACTGATAAGCAGATGGCACAGTTGATATGTGCATTCCGCATCTTCGACAGTCAGGTAGATATATCTCTATCGACCCGTGAGAGTGCACGCTTCAGAGATATGGCGATGAGGATAGGAGCCACCACGATGAGTGCCGGGAGCAGTACCCGCCCCGGGGGATATGCCGATCCGCATGAAGAGCTAGAGCAGTTCGCCATCAATGACAATCGCACACCGGTGCAGATGCAAGCCGCCATCCGTGCCCAGGGATACGAACCGATATGGAAAGATTGGGACGAATGGATCTGAACGAACGCTATATTAGACAAACCTCCCTCCCGGAGATAGGGACGGAGGGGCAGGCTCGGCTTACACAGGCATCGGTACTCGTGATCGGAGCCGGAGGGTTGGGCTCTCCCGTACTACTATACCTGACTGCCATGGGTATAGGGCGAATAGGCTTTGTGGATCACGATAAGGTGGGGCTCTCCAACCTGCAACGCCAGATCCTTTACACTACCCATCACGTCGGACAGCCCAAAGTCGTAGAAGCACATAAGCAACTCTCAGCCCTCAATCCCCATATCTGTCTCGAACCGATCGGAGATGCCTTCGCCCCCGATAATGCTACTGAAATAGTGGCACGGTACGATATTGTCGTCGATGCTTGCGATAACTATGCCACCCGGCTCCTTGCGGATGAGGTGACGGCGCAGGCATCCAAGCCCTTTGTCTACGGAAGTGTAGAGGGATTTATGGGACAAGTATCTGTATTCAATCACAATGGTGCAGGACGATACCGAGACTTTGCAGGCACTCCCACCGAAGCATCGTATAGTGTCAGCGTACCGGGAGCACTCCCGGGTATCATCGGTTCGATCCAAGCTATGGAAGTCTTGAAGATTATCGTCGGCTGTGGTGAGCCTCTTATCGGCAGACTCCTCACCGTCGATGCCCTGCACAATGATTACTGTATATACACCCTTTGAATCGACTTGGCGGGCTCGAAAATCTATGCGACCGTATATCTTGAAGAAAAGATCCGGTAAGAGACAACGACTTTACTCCGGATTATTACTTTTCAGCCATTGAAAGGTAGTTTTCAGCTCCCGATTATTAGTTTTCCGCACCGGAAAACTAATAATCGGGAGCTGAAGTCAAAAACTTTATCGGTAAAGTCAAAAGATCTTACCGGTAAAGTCTTTGGTTTTTGCCGCACCTTTTTTCGGGACAGATACAGAACAAACTGCGAAGGGATGTGAAGTATCTCTCTTGCCCTCCGTTTTGATGCTTGTATCGAAGGGGGCTTGGCGGTGGAGAAAAGTGTTCGCTCGGAGTGTTCGATTTCGAAACGGAGTGTCCATTATCGGACACCCCGTTTTTGTTTGTTGTGTTGATAATCAATGTGTTATATATCCTGGCACAACTGTTGATACTATAATGGCAGAACAAAATACCTAACAAGATATGGACAGAATAATTCCAAAAGAAACACTCCGCCGGGAGAAACGTATTAAGATGATAAAGCTGGGAGGGATACTTGGTGTAGTCGTCGTTGCCGCAGGCATAGGGCTTACATTCCTCTCACCGACCATCGACTCGAAAGATATCACTATCGGTAAGGTCGATACGGGCAGCATAGATGTATCTGTGACGGGATCGGGACGTGTCGTACCGGCTATTGAGGAGATGATTGTCACTCCCATCAACAGCCGCATCCTTGAAGTGTACAAAAGGGGTGGAGACTCTGTGGATGTAGGTACGCCAATCCTTCGGCTTGATCTGGCAACTATGGAGACGGAGTACGGTAAGATGAAAGATCAGTTGGAGATGCGTCGTTATGAAGTAGAGCAACTGCGGGCACACTCTCAGAGTCGTATCAGTGACTTGGAGATGAAGATCAAAGTAGGAGATATGCAGGTGAGTCGTAAGAGTGTCGAGCTTCGCAACGAACAGTACCTCGACAGTATCGGAGCAGGTACGCAAGACAAGGTGAGAGAAGCCGAACTTAGCTACAATGTGTCCCGACTTGAACAGGAACAACTCCAACGTCAGCTTGCCAATAGTCGGAGTGTTGCGTCTGCCGAACTCAATGTGAAAATCCTTGAGATGAGGATGTATGAGAAGTCTCTCAACGAATTGAGCCGACTCCTCGCGGATGCGCAGATAGGGTCGCCACGCAAAGGGATCCTCACTTTCGTCAATACACAGATAGGGGTACAGGTCGCAGCGGGGACACAGGTCGCTATCGTGTCTGACCTGTCTCGCTTCAAGGTAGATGCAGATATAGCAGATGTCTATGTAGATCAGGTATGCCCCGGTGCTCGTGCCGTAGTCAAGATAGGCAAGGAAGAGCTTCCCGGCACAGTAAGTAGCGTCACCCCGATGTCGAAGAACGGTACTATCTCCTTCTCTGTTGCACTCCAGGATGACTCCTCTCCACTCCTCCGATCAGGACTGAAGGCAGATGTCCATATCCTTACCGTAGTGCGTGATGATGTGGTCCGGATGCCGAACGGATCTTTTTACTCAGGGCCGGCAGAGTATAAGCTATTTGTGCGCGAAGGCAATACGCTCGTCAAGCGCACGGTACGGCTCGGAGAGAGCAACTATAACTATGTGGAGGTGATCAGTGGCCTATCGCCCGGCGAAGAGGTAGTGGTATCCAACATGAAAACGTACGAGAATGACACAAAACTAAAACTAAAATAACACGCTAAAAATCCATTATTATGAATCCTATGATCAGACTTTCAGCAATCAACAAGGTATACCGTACCGAAGAGATAGAGACCGTTGCGCTCGATAATATCAATATAGAGGTCGAGAAGGGTGAGTTCCTCTCTATCATGGGGCCGTCAGGGTGTGGCAAATCAACGCTACTTAATATCATCGGCTTGCTGGACAAGCCTACGTCTGGTACAGTAGAGCTGGACGGACATACCATAGAGTCTCTCTCCGACAACGCACTTGCACACTTCCGCAATACGCACCTCGGCTTTGTCTTTCAGAGCTTCCATCTCATCAATTCGCTCAACGTCCTTGACAATGTCGAGCTCCCTCTCCTCTATCGTAGCGGAGTATCTGCTCATGAGCGTACACAAAGGGCAAAAGAAGTCCTTAGCAAAGTCGGACTCGATGGGCGGATGAAGCACTACCCATCCCAGCTCTCGGGCGGACAGTGCCAGAGAGTCGCCATTGCGAGAGCACTCATAGGTAACCCAACTATACTGCTTGCCGACGAACCAACCGGTAATCTCGACTCAAAGATGGGAAAAGAGGTGATGGATCTCCTACAATCTCTCAACAAGGAAGAGGATCGTACCATCGTCATGGTGACACATTCAGAGACACAGGCCGCCATGACCCATCGGATCATCCGGATGTTCGACGGTCGCCAAGTGAAGTAATCATCTCCTCTTAATACTACATTACTATGATACTACCATATATCAAACACGCCATAAGGCTTATCAAGGAAGCTCCCGTCCTAAGTGCGATAGCTATACTTGGGACCACTCTTACGATCAGTATGGTACTCGTCTTCTTCATGGTGCGGAGGGTACAGGTGGAGCCTATGTATCCGGAAGTCAATAGAGACCGTTGTCTATACATTTCGGCGGTGAACTCGAAAGTAAAAGCAGACAGTGTCAAGAACTACAGTAACGGACCTCTTGCCGCACATTTCGCAAAAGAGGTGTTCACGGGTCTGGAGCGAGCCGAAGCCGTGACCATATATACATCTTCCAATCACTGCTTGACGGGACTGCCGGGTACTGCTCTTATGGGATCAGAGCAACGCTTTGTCGATGCTTCGTTCTGGAAAGTCCACGAGTTTGAATTCATCTCGGGGAAGCCATTTACCGAAGCAGAGTTCGAAAGCGGTATACTCCGGGCAGTGATCTGTCAGAGTCTTGCACGCCGACTTTTCGGGACCTCCGATGTGGCAGGCAGGGAGTTTGAAATAGACTATACGACATACATCATCTCAGGTGTCGTTAAGGATGTACCCGAGTTGTGTTCGGACAGCTATGCCGAGCTATGGTTGCCTTACACGCTTCGCCCACAAGGAGACTTAAGTGTCATGAACGGGGAGTACAGGGTCATAATCCTTGCTCCGTCAAGTGCCGACTTCTCTACTCTTCGTACCGAGATAGCGCACCGCTTGGACGTGTACAACAATAACCCGGCTAACCACAGGAAGGCCAACCTTCTCGGACAACCCGATGACTACTTCACGCACAGCAAGCGTTACGCCTCCAATATAGCGCCGGACATGAAGGCAATACAGAGACAGTACTACGTGACACTTTTCATCCTTCTATTTGTCCCGAGCATCAACCTTGCCGCTATTATGTTTTCTCGTATGCGGAAGCGTCTGTCGGAGATAGGCGTACGGCGGTCGTTCGGAGCCTCACGGTGGAAAATCATCATGCAGGTGATGGTCGAGGGATTGATACAGACTATCATCAGCGGTATCGCAGGTATCCTTCTCTCCATCGTGGCGATGTTTGTCTTCCGTGATATGCTGTTTGACTCAGAGAACCTATCTGCGAGCAACATTTCGATATTGCAGTTACTATCGTGGCGTACTCTTCTCTTTGCCTTTGCGATATGTTTCCTCATCAATATATTGACAACCCTCTTGCCCGCTTGGAGAGCTACCAGAGAATCTATCGTTACATCCCTAACCCAAAAACGGTAATCCCAATGATACGTCATACTTTCAGAATATTGTGGAACGAGAAAAAGCAAAATATACTTCTCTTCCTTGAGCTCATGCTTGTCGCATTTTGCTTTTGGTGGATTGCGGACAATGCTTACGCCAAACTCAAAGTCTATCTCAAGCCCAACGGGTTCGATATCGAACACGTGTATAGGGTCTTCTTCAACGAAATACCTCAAGCATCGCACAAGTACAAATCTCCCGATGATCCGGAGTATATGCTCTTTGCACAGAGTATCATCAATCTGCGCGAAGGACTGCATCGTCATCCCGATGTGGAGGCAGTATCTCTCTCATATTTGGCGACTCCTTACATGGGTAGTAATAGTACGGGCGTTTACCATACCGATAGTGTAACCCAAACGGACTGGGTCATGAAGCGTTATGTGCACCCGGAGTACTTCGATGTCTTCCGCATTACGGACAAGCATGGTAGTACAGAGCCGTTCAAAGAAAAGCTACGCAACAAAGAAGGGATCCTATCTCCCGGCGTGGTAAGTGCGCTCTTCCCCGATGACCCTGACCCAATCGGCAAAGAGTATTATGACGAAGACGGAAATACCTTTACGTTAGGGATAATTACTCCGGACCTACAACAGAATTCTTTTTGGCTATGGAACAAGTCTACCTTCCTGCAAATGGATTCGGACCAAACCCTACTTGAAACGAAAAACCAGTCGCAACTCTCCTATGCCGAACTATGTATCCGCATCAAGCCGAGCGCAGATCACAATTTCAAAGAGCGGTTCATGAAGGAGATCGCTCCGACCCTCAACAACGGTAATCTCACCGTTAACAGTATCATGAGCATACAAGACATCCGAGATATTATGGACAGGAGTGAGTTCAATGCCCTAAAGACCCTGCTCTTTCTCTTTACATTCTTTGCCGTTAATGTGCTTCTTGGGGTGCTCGGAGTGTTTTGGTACCGCACTGAGCAGCGTAAGCAGGAGATGGGTATCCGCATGGCTCTCGGTGCTTCTCCGAATGGATTGCTCAGAGCATATATACTCGAGGGTGTGCTTTTGCTTATGGCTTCACTTCCGATAGTGGTCGGAGCCTTTGTCCTGGTATGGAAGATGGATATTGTCACTCACTACTGGCTGATGGACTGGCAGAGGTTTGTGACCTGTATGCTTATATCGTACATAGCACTTGGGCTGATGGTTGTGCTCGGAGTATGGATACCGATGCGTCGAGTGATATGTATCTCCCCCTCCGTTACACTGAGAGACGAATAGTAAGGTTATGAAACGGACTTTCTTATATATATTCTTTTCGTTGTACGTGTCCTACGCTTCCTTCGCCCAAGATTCCTTGGGCGGGAAGCGGATGACACTACAAGAGGTCATAGACCTTGCACAACGCCAGAGTGTCGAAGCCACCGTGGCCCTCGCCCAGTACCGTACTGCCTACTGGCAATACCGTACCTACAAGGCGAATCTACTGCCGGAAGTGAGCTTCCAAGGCACTCTGCCCAACTACAAAAGCGCATTCGACCTCTATCAGGAGGGGGACGGAGGCTTCAAGTTCCTACGTACCCGACTCTTCCAAAGCTCAGGAACCGTATCGATAGACCAGAACATCCCCCTCACCGGCGGGCGTGTTTCGATCCTTTCATCGCTTGAATATGTGCGGACAGATAAGTCCTCTCGCCACTTCATGAGTATCCCCGTGACCGTGACTCTGGTACAGCCCATATTCGGGTTCAATAATCTAAAATGGCAACGCCGCATCCAACCGCTAAAGTTTGAGGAAGCCAAGGCTGCCTACCTGGAGGAACGGGAGCGTATTACTATGCAAGCGATCCAAAACTTCTTCCAACTCCTCCTCGCAGATGAGCAACTTCGCACGGCTCGACAGAACAAAGCCAATGCCGCCAAGCTGTACGAGGTCGCAAAGGTAAAGAGAGAGATGGGGCAGATCTCTCGCAACGACCTCCTACAGCTCGAGCTGAACCTGCTTCAAGCTGAGGGGAAGGAGACCTCTGCTATCTCTGAACGCAACAGCAAGGTCTTTACCCTCAAGGCATTTCTCGGTATGGAGACGGACGAAGACATCCACCTCATCGTGCCGGAAGTGCCGGAGAGCCGACGTATGAGTTACGCAGATGTGCTGGAGCGTGCCCGAGACAACAACGCCTTCTCCCACCGCATCCGTCGCCGTCAGTTAGAGGTCGACAGCGAAGTAGCGAAAGCCAAGGGCGAAAGGTTCAAGATCGATCTCTATGCTTCCGTAGGGCTCACGGGACAGCATCGTGAACTGCGTGAGGCTTACAGCACCCTCATAGACAACCGGATCGTACAGGTCGGGGTACGTATCCCTATCCTCGACTGGGGGAAACGCAAAGCGCAGGTACGTATGGCACAGTCCAACCGTGATGTCGTACAGGCACAAGTGAGGCAGGAGGCACAGAGGTTCGACCAGGATATATTCCTTCTCGTCGAGCATTTCAATAACCAAGCGCAGCAACTTGATATAGCTAGCAAGGCTTCCGATATAGCGGACCAACGCTACCGAACGAACATCGAGACGTTCATGATCGGAAAGATCAGCACACTCGAGCTGAACGATGCACAGAGGGTACGGGACGAAGCCAAGCAGACTCATATCTCCGAACTCTTCTACTACTGGTACTATCTGTACCAGATCCGGAGCCTTACCCTCTACGACTACGATACGGAGAGTGCCGTGAGCCTTGACTTCGATGCTCTGACCGGTTCGTGACCATACCTTGTGACACATCTGAAGAGATGGGGGAGTGGTAGGCGAGAGCGACTGTCCGCTATCGGAACTAAGCAGGATGAGGTAAAGAAATCGTCTGCTCCCGTATCCGAAGCAATTTTCAGCGGCTGAAGAGTAGTTTCCTGCCGTTGAAAAGTAATAATCCAGGGCTGAAAGTTGGTTTTCAGCCCCGGATTACGACTTGATGTCCCGTAGTCGGGCGGTTGATGACCGCACATGGAGAGCTTGCTTCTACGGTAAGCTCTCCATGTCATCCGAAACAAAACAAGAAAAGGGGCAGTGTCTCGATCGGACACCGCCCCTTGAAGCCATTGGCTCTTACGGTACTCTGCCGCGAAGAGGTAGGGAGTCTCAGCGGTTACGAATAAGACTCATAAACTCCTCTCTCGTCTTTTCCTCCTGAAACGCTCCGGTGAAGTCGCTTGTCGTGGTGATCGAGTTTTGCTTCTGTACCCCTCTCATCTGCATACACATATGCTGCGCTTCGATGACAACCATGACTCCGAGCGGATTGAGTGTGCCTTGGATGCATTCCTTGATCTGGGTCGTGAGACGCTCCTGTACTTGAAGCCGGCGTGCAAAGATGTCTACGATGCGTGGGAGCTTGCTCAAGCCTGTGATATACTTATTGGGAATGTATGCGATATGTGCCTTTCCGAAGAAGGGCAGGATGTGATGTTCGCACATCGAATAGAAGTCAATGTCCTTGACGATAACCATCTGTTTGTAGTCTTCTCTGAACATCGCCGAGCGAAGCACCGCAGCCGGATCCTGTCGATAACCCTGAGTGAGGAATCTCATGGCCTTAGCCACCCTCTCGGGGGTCTTGACAAGCCCCTCTCGGGATGTATCCTCGCCCAGCAGGTCTATGCAGGTCTTGTAGTGCGAAGCAAGGTCGCGGATGATGCTCTCTTCTACGTCGTTGGAGACGTCTTGCGTATGATACCCTTTGGATGTATCTAATAGTGATGACATTTAGTCTGTGATTGGTTGGTGGGTTAGGAGAAACGTAGGGAAATTATTGCGAGACAAACACCATATCTCTCACTACAATCATCTGCTTGGCATAGGTAGGGAAGTCTGCCTTGAGCTGTCGTACTGCCGCCTGCGCCTCCTGGTAGGAGAGGAAGTTACCTATATGCAGTCGCCAGAATGGCGCATTGTAGATGACGTATGTGTTGTACTCTGGGTTGGTCTCATTGATATGTCTTTCTCTCTGTTCGGCAATACTCTTGCTATTGGCCCTATTGCCACTGTAGACTTGTATGCGATAACCTCTTATCTTGGTGAATCCCTCTTGGTCATCGACCGTCATAAGTCCGGCAGGGCGTCTACCCACGACCCCTCTGATATAATCGGATTGTGTGATGGTGATGCGGCCTTTGCGATCGTCGTTCTTGAGCAAAACGTCGAAGATGCTCTGTGCCGGCCCCTGCGCAAGCACGCTCTCTGCCCCTATGCTTGCGAGCAGTGTCAGGCACAGCAGTAGGATATATCTTAGTTCGTTGCGTATCATTGTTCTTTCATTTTATAAATAAAGTACGTCACAAAGATAGCTCTTTCCGAGGAAATGATACGTCATCCCTTGAACCATCGCTGATTTATGCGCCTGAGGATGGCGGAAGGGATGCGCTTGGCTGCATCACGGAGGAAGCTCTCCATGTGACGTTTCTTCTTCTCAGTTGCGATCTCCGATATGGGGACAAGTATGGCAGACTCTTCGACATCCGAGAAGTGGGGATTGATGGATGTACCGAAGTACTTCATGGATGACGAAAGACCTATGTAGGCATTGATGAGTGGTGGGATATTGACCCCGAGAGCTCTGACGGCAGTGTTGAGTCTCTTGTAGTCGGTATGCAGATCGTCACCGAGGATGATCTCTCTGGTCTCCTCCCTCTCTATGGTCATTGTGATGGGGTAGATGGGATAGATGAGAGGGGTCTCCTCGGAGAAGTAGTTGAGCATAAAGTGAATGATGAGGTCTCGTGCCTGACGGTTGTACTCCTTGTACATAGTAACCTTGCCAAAGAAGTACTCATAGCCTTCGTTCATCATCGACACGGCTCCGAGCCCATCCCAAAGATTATCGAGGGCGAATATGGACTTGGGAGATAAACGTGCCTGCTGGTACTCCAACCTTACGAATGAGCGTCCCAACTCTATGCATCGGGGGAGATACTCTTGTATGAACTTGTCGGTAAAGCCAAAGATCTCGCTGCTTGCCGTGTGCGGTCTCCCATCTATCACCGGTATATCGGCTCCCATCATGAAGCGATACCCGCCCACGATGATTTGCTGTACGGGGTCCCAGACTATGAGCTGGCGATAGCCGTTGGGATCGAGATCGAAGTCGTCGATATCCACACTATGCCCCGACCCTCCTCCGTAATATCTGAAGGCTTCCTCTCTCAATCTCCCCAGCTCTTGCATAACATTGGGAGCTTCGAGTGCATGAAAAGTGTAGATCTCATTATTCGCACGGTTGGTCTTGCGCAACAATAACTCTTCGGTTAGCTCCTTGCAGAGGAGATCTTTGGGTACGGGCGAGATGATCGGTTGAGGGGACATGCTTGTTTTCGTTTATTTGTTCGTGGGTATATCATATACCATCTCCATAATCCTTTGTGCACTTTCGCTGTCCGTTTGCTGGTCGGGAAGGTCTGCGATAGATAAAGGAGGGGCGATGTATATATCGAAGGTACCTCCTCTGGCACGTATCATCTCGTCGGGGAGAAGGATAAGTTCGTAGCCGAACTTTATACCTGCCTTCACTCTCCATCTGGCCCAGCGATAGAACCTTGCGCTATTGCGACTATCGAAAAGTATAGGGACGATCTGACGGTCGTACTTCCTCGCCATCTTGATAAAGGATGATGACCAGCGAGGATCACGGATAAGTCCCTGATCGTTCATCCTCGAACAGAGCCCCGCAGGGAATGTGATGATCTGGCTGTCGGACGAAAGGGCTTGCTCCATCGCCTCGTAGCGATGCCTCCCTTGGTTTCCGTACTTATTGACAGGGATAAATATGTCGCCCATCTGCTCGATATTCATCAGAAGATCATTGACGGGAATCTTGATCTTTCCTTGAAAATAATCCCCCAGGAGTGCGGCAAGAGCAATGCCGTCTACCCCTCCGAGAGGATGATTGGATACAAATATATAACGCCCGGTGTCGGGTGCGGGGAGGTTCTCTGGGCGATGTAGATGGAGCGTGATGCCGAGGTAGTCTATGATCTTGTGAGCAAACTCGATGCCGCCGACGTGGGATTGGAGATCGAGCATACGGTTCAGTTCATCCTGATGAATGAGCTTCTCCACAGCCTTGAATACAAATCGGGGAAGATACCCCCTGTACTTCTGGCGGATGGCTTCGGTGATGTCGATCTTCTTCATCTTACTCCTGATGTCTGAGGTCGAGGATATTGGCTTCGTCGGGTACGGTCATCGACAGTGAATGGGTAGCAAAGTAATCGAGTGTCTGGCGTTCATCTTCTTTGAGCTGCACGGCAAGGGCTTCAATGGAATCGAACTTTTGGTCTTCTCTTAGGAAATATCTGAAGCCGATCTCTATCTCCTTGCCATACAAGTCTCCCGAAAAGCCTATGATATAGGCCTCGAGGGAGAGCTGTCCTACCGTATCTTCTATCGTGGGACGACCACCATAGTATGCCATCGCTTTGTATATCTTGTCATCAATCCGTACCTCGGCTATGTAGATCCCTACGGAAGGGAGGAAGATATGTGGGTCTATCGGGTCGACGTTTGCCGTAGGGTAAGCGATAGTGCGTCCTATCTTCCTGCCGTGGTTTACCGTACCTCTGAAACTGTATGGTCTGCCGAGATACTTCTCTACCTTGGGAAAGTCGCACTCCAGAACGGCACGACGGATTGCCGACGAGCTGACTATGCCCTCATCTATAAGTAAAGGAGTGATGCGAGAGATCTCCACCCCCCATGAGGTTATATACTTGTCATAATCCTCAAGACTCATATCGCTGCGTCGCCCAAAGCGATTGTCATATCCCATGACAAGGTGGGTGAGACCGGCTTGTATGAGTGGGGCGATAAATTCGTGCGCTTCCACTGCTGCCAGTTCTCGAGTGAAGGGTAATACAAGAAGGTGATCTATCTCGACACTTCCTATGAGTCGTATCTTGCTGCGTAAGGAACTAAGTACTACAGGTAGCTTCTCCTCGGGGCGAAGGACCGCAATAGGGTGTTTGTCGAACGTAATAACTAGAGACTCCCCTCCCGTCTCAGCGGCTTTTTTCTTGACAGCTTCGAGTAGTTTTCTATGGCCCTTGTGCACGCCATCAAAGAATCCGATGGTTGCAGCGATGTATTTCCCGCTAAAGTGGGCTGTGAAGTCATCTATGCGATTATATATCTTCATGCTGTAATCGTATGAATGTTGTGGTTTATCTTCTTATCCAACTCTGAGGATTAAGTTTGGTCTTCTCTTTCCATATTTGGAAATGAAGCAGTGACGCACCGCCCATATCCGGGTCGGAGAATACCTTCCCGAGCTTCTGCCCTGCGGTAACACGATCTCCACTTTTCACGTAGACATCTACGAGGTTGCTGTACACGGTGATATAGTTGCCGTGACGTACCATGACCGAGTTGTTGTACCCCTCCACTACGAAGATACGTGTGACCACTCCGTCGAATACGGCACGTGCATCTGCATTTGCCTGTCCTTGCAGGTCTATTCCGTTATTGTTTACCCGGATCTGTGCAAGGCGTTCGTGTGCGTGTTCGCCAAACGATCCCACTATTGAGTAAGATCCTGTGATCGGAGAGGGGAGCTTTCCTTTGTTGTTGGCAAAGTTTCCCGATAATTTTAGCTCTTCATTGTTCATGGCATACGTATCGGGACTTGTCTTTTTTTGAGTCTTTGTTGTCGGACTTTTCTTACCCGGCGATGGAGTCTCTCGCTTCTCTTCCTGCTTACGTTTGCGCTCGCGCTCGGCTGCTGCCGCAACTTCCTTTGCTATTTGCTGCTCTATCTCACGATTGAGAGCCTGAGCCTGTTTCCTTTTTTTGCTTAGGTCGGCTTCAAGGTCCTTCTTTTGCTGTCGAAGTTTATTGACCTCCTTGCGACTCTCTTCCTCACTTTGTTGCAGTTTGGTTCGCTCTTCCTCGCGCTTATTTAGTAAGGACGTCTTCTCTTCCTTTACTACAATCATCTCATTTCGTTTGACTTCGAGTACGGCATGAAGGGCTTTGAGCTTCGTCGCTTCCTGCTTTTGCCATCCTGCGTACTCTTTCAGATAACGAGCACGTCGGATCCCTTGATCGAAATCTTTGGCAGAAAGGATGAAGAGTAGCTGTTCCTGCGCATAACTTCTGTGCTGCATTGCTTGCAAGGATCGGACATACGAAGTTTGTTTTACCTCAAACTCTCGTGTGAGTTTCTCAAGTTCTGTCTGAAGTTTCGAGATCTCCTGCTCGACTGTTGCGATCTCTGTGGTCAGAGTCTCGATAATTTCCTTGCGAGCATTTACTTGTTTGACAAGAAGGTTTAGTTTCCGGAGACTTACTTTGCGAGATTTTTCTGTCTCTGTTATGAGCTTTGAGGTGCGATCTATCTCCGCCAACAGAGCCTTTCTTTTATTTTCGAGCTGGCGCATTTTGGAGGATTGTTGCGGATAAGCCTCGACAGTCGCAAGGAGAGTCAAGGTCAGAGCCATGCAGAGTATGTATCGCAGCTGTCTGATCATTTGTTAAGATCGTTGATGAGGTCCTTGAGTTGAGATGGAGAGATGCGCTTGTAGTTGCTCGGTAGAGTGGTATCGACGTCCTGAGAGATACGTGTCGAGGGCTGATCGAGCCGGAAGAGTACGGACATGATACGTGCCCCTCCGAGGTCATCTACCTTAAGTTCCATCCTTGTAGGGTAAGGTCTTGTGCCTGTTGTCACGCTAACGAAGTCGGAGTAAAGCATTTCTCCTATCTGAACTCCCGAAGAAGTTATGCTGCTGCGTATAAGGTTGAGTCCTCGATCAAAGATATGTGTGATCTCCTCTTTCCCTTTCTTTTCGGAGAAGAGGTAGTTTCCCTCTTCGTTGATGGTGAACTTCATTTTCTTGAGAACGATCCCGCCCTCTTCCTTGAACGAGAACGGACGATGATGCACCAGGGCAGAAAGAACTTTCGGTGATGCTCCTCTCAGGTCAAGTTCCTGTTCTATCAAAGCGATAGGGTCATCTACCTCTATCCCTTGTCGGTTGGCTCTGTCCAGCACAACTACCTTTTCCGGGACGACGGTAAGTCTCCCTATCTCCATTATCCCGAGGGGTCTCAACGAAAGTACGAATGCTTTGCCATACTCGAGCGACCATTTGGTAGCCACATTGAACTCCTTCCCATTCAGATTTGCGGATACTTTGCCGCGAGCATCTACGACCGAAGGCTCGCTCATCGTTTCATAGCGATCGAGGAAGTCGCCCTTCGAGAGCAACTCCATCCCTGCTGTACCGGTGCCGATCCGCTTCGTTGTACCACAGCCAGCGAGTAGAAGCATCAGAAGGATACCGTATATATATATGTGTGTAGCACACTTTATGTTTGATTTCATCGGTATTCTCGTTCTTGTTATTTCTTCAGTTCATTTATTTTAGCGGTTGCGCGTTTCTGCTCTCCACTAAGTTCCGCATATTTTTCCCAGGCTTTGATCGCAGCATCTTTATCTCCTAACCGGGTCAGTATCTCTGCGTAGTGTTCGTAGAGCGTATCGGAGGGAGTATCGGAATTGCTTATGGCATTTTCCATATATAGCTTGGCAAGGGTGTACTCCCCTTTGAGGTAAAGGATCCATGCATACGTATCAAGGAACGAAGGGTTATTCCCCTGCATCTTTACTGCCTTGCTTGCCAGACCTTCTGCCTTGTTGAGGTCTTCGGCAGTACCATGAGTTGCCAGGGCATAGGCATAGTTGTTGTATGCCGTAGGGTCATTGGTGTACACTATTGCCTCTTCGTAGTATGGCCGGGAGCGCTCCAGGTTACCACCTTCTTGCTCCAAGTCTGCCTTCATCAGTACAAGGGCACCGTAGTAGATGTCCTTCTTGGGTACGCGAGTCAGTGCCTCGTCGAGGACCGGTACCAGAGGAGTACGATCCTCTTGGTTGTAGAGCGAAAGGATTTCATAGAGGTAGAAGATGCCTCTTTCCGGGAATATCTGTCTCGCTTTCCGGGTCACTTCTAAGATTTTGGACTTATCCTCCAGCTTCGCATACTTATTGACAAAGTAGATGTAGGGGGCTTCCTCCTCCACACCATTGTCTATGAATCCTTTGAATATCTCTTCTGCACGGGTAGAGTCCCCGGCGATGAGATGGTTGTTGGCCAAAGAGAGGGAAAAGTAGTGGGATAGGGGATAGTCGCGCACTAGGTCGGTGAGCAGGGGCGTAAGCGCACTCTGCATCTCTGGCTTGCTCTCGCTCCGATCTATTGTATTGGTGATGAGGAGTTGGATCTGCTCAGGCATGATCCCTTCGGTGCGGGAGATATCACGGATCATAGATACCGCGCAGTCGTAATCTTTCAGTGCCGTACACACATTGACGCGTAGTTCTTTGAGGTCGAGATCATTGGGGAACTTCTTCTGAAAGCTATCTATCAGTGCACGAGCCTTACCTGTTTGTCCGGTATTCATATACATCGAGACAAGCCCTACGGCACTCTGTATGTCTGCGGGGTTATCAGCAAGATGACGTTCAAGCAATGAGACAGCCTCCTCTTCCTTGCCCATTTCGGCATACAATACAGCCTTTTGGTAGAGGAGAATGCTTAGCGATTTATCCATCTGCATAAGTTTGTCTATCGTTGCGATGGCATTCTCACTATCGCCTGAGCCAGCATATATATCTACTAACTGACGTAGCAGGGACTTGTCTCCGGGGTTCCTCTCCAAGAGTGCGAGTAGGGTCTCACGGGCGATCCCCCACTGTTGTAGGCGTGAGCTAAGATCTATGAGTCGCTCTCCTATCTCTTTGTCCCCCTCAGAGTGTTTGAATGCAGCATGCATCATCTTCAATGTCTCCGCGGGTTTGCGCATCGAAGCATAGGCAAGGGCAAGGTCATGCAAGACAGACGTCTGCGTGGAGTCAGCCATGTACGCCATCCATAGATGATTGATACGTACGGAGTTGTCTTCATTCGACTCTTCATTGATATTGAGAGCCTTTCCGTATAGTTTGTCGAAGAGTACGCCTCTCTCAGTTTCTATCTTCTGTCTGGCGATGGAGTCGGTCTCCGATGGCACTGTGGCAGCACGAGCGACTTGCCCGGTCAGGAGGCAAATCAGTACCGATAGAATAGCTCTGTCAAATCTTATCTTGATACCCATTGGTTTTGTTCTGTTCCTAATGTCGCTTTTGAGTAGTCTAGTACGCTGTCGTATCCTTACTTCAAGCACCCTAAAGTTAGCGAAAAAATCCGTTTTATACCTTCCCTCGCAACTCGCTCTGTATCTCTCTCAAGAAAAGGTCCGGCAAAAGACAAATACTTTAACGGCAAAACCTTTTGACTTTACCGGTAAAGTATTTGTCTTTTGCCGGTGAAAATTAGTCTTCCGCTGTGGAAAACTAATAATCTGGAGCTGAAAACTGCCTTTCAATGGCTGAAAAGTAATAATCTGGAGTAAAATCTTTGTCTCTTTCCGGACCTTTTTTTGAACGGATCGGATAGTTCCCGATTCCCTTTCCCGAGTAGCATGAGTCGCCATACGGATCGTGTGCTTGTTTGTTTCGATAGTATCCTTCGATAGAATATGCCTCTACAATGGGATAATGCGCGGAAAATGTGTAATTTTGTCCTTGATAAACCCCGGGCTGCCGTCAGATGTGCTCCGGGATGATGGATTGACAACAGCATTACTACTTACATTGAGATGATAAACCGTCTACTCATAAGGATAAAGGTACTACAAGTACTCTACAACTATTACCACTCGGCAGGTATGACCGTACCGCAAGCTCTCTCTGTCCTCAGGTTAGCTCTTGATAAGTCTTACAGGTTGTATATATATATGAGTGGGCTTCCCTTGAGATTTGCACAGGTAGTTCGTCAGAGACTCGAGCGGGAGCTGACCAAGATCGCTCCGGATCCGGATGCCGTAGTGCTGCTACGTTTACTTTCCGACAATGCTTTCGTGCGGCATATAGAAGCCGACGAAGAGTTTGTCGAGCTCTTTAGCCAGTATGAAGTAGTACGGGACGATATGTCAGAGTGTTTGGCACAGGTAGTAACTGCAGTACTGGGAGAGGTACGCAAGGAGCCGCTCCCTGAGAGCACTGATCTCTGTGGCGTCCGTGACGTGTGGCGCAACATTTATCGCAAACATATAGCCTCGTCTGAGTACTTTCGCCAGTGTATAGAGAACTCCTCCCCATACCTCAATGACGATATCGACATTGTCTTCACTTTTGTGCCCAAAGTGTACAACAGTGTGAGTGCGGACAAGAGCTATGGTTCACAGATCAAGCCTCAGTACACGAGCGAGGAGGATGAGGCATTTGGTCCGGGTCTCCTTACCAAGGCTATCGAACATAAGGAGGAGTATAGGGATATCATCAGTAGGTATTTCAAGAACTGGGATCGTGACCGTGTCAGTGAGATAGACTATATCATCCTGCAGTTGGCTCTTACCGAAGCGATAGGGTATCCGACCATCTCCACACGTGTGACCATCAATGAGTATCTCAACCTGGCTCGATATTACAGTGCGCCTAACAGTACAAGCTTTATCAATGGTATTCTCCACGAGATGATAACCCAACTCAAACAGGAGGGGCGCATCCTCGGTGAGTGATGGGGCAGCCGTTGCAATACGACTTTTATATTTTCATTATTACATAAAACTATTTTCCAATGACGTTTCAAAGCATCTTTCTTCAAGCAGCTGCCGGTGGGAACTCCGGACTTATGCAGATGGGTATGATAGTACTCATGATTGTGATATTCTATCTCTTCATCATCCGTCCGCAGTCCAAAAAGCAAAAGGCCCTACAAAAGGCACGTGAAGCCCTCAAAGTAGGCGACAAGATCATCACTGCCGGTGGTATCTATGGTACGATAAAGGAGATCAATACCATTACAAGAGTTGTCACCGTAGAGGTATGGGAGGGCGTAAAGTTCAAAGTGGATCTCAACTCCGTATACGCAGCACCCGAGGCACCTGCCGAAAAGAAGTAATACATCACTATGGATAGTGTGCCATCGGGATGAGAGGGATAAGGAGTATTTTCAGGGATCAGAAGAAAGTGTTGCGATTTCTTACAAGTCGCACGACCCTCTTGTTTTTCCTTTTTTTGCTTATCTCCTTGGCATTTTGGTTTGTCCAGATCCTCCAAGACACCTATGTTACGACGCTCAGGGTCCCGGTGGTCCTGAACGAAGTACCGTCCGATATTGCGATCTCTGAGGAAGTTCCCGAGTACATTGAGGTGGAAGTGCGGGATAATGGTTTCGCTCTCCTCAACTACAATATATCACAAGTCATCACTCCCATATACCTAGACTTTGCACCGGACCAGAGCAGAGAGGGATACATGGAGTGGGGTTCCGCAGAGATTGAGAATGAACTTTTCAAGCGTTTCGGGGCGAACGGGCGACGGACACGTATCGTGACTTTCTTCCCCTCCCGCATCGCATTCAGCTACTCCCCCAAGGCGAAGCGTGAAGTGCCGATAGACTTCAAGGCGCAGATCGTACCTGCTCCCGGAGTGGTCATAAAGGACTTTGTCATCACTCCGGAGAATGTGATCGTGTATGGTCAGAAGAGCGATATAGATACTCTTACCGTCATCCGTACAGATACCACAACCTTTCTGAATCTCAGGGAGTCGGTCAGCTTAAAGATCCCTTTGGTCGCTCCAGAAGGTATGACACTTACTCCCTCTGTTGTCACAGCTTCTGTGACAATCGAGCCGCTCCTGCAGCGTACCTTCTCGATACCGCTCACCGTAAACTATACGAGCAGTCGCTACACGTTGAGGGTATTTCCGACGACGGTGAAGGTGACTTGTGTGGTGCAGGCCTCCAAAGCTCACGAGCTCCTGCCTATGGATATCGAGGTTACTCTCGAAGAGGGCGATATTCAGAACGACCACAAAGGCAAGCTTAGGCTGAAGATAAGCAAGTATCCTGACTTTGTCCAGATGATCCAGTGCGATCCGGACGAGGTCGAGTATATCTTGGAGGAGAAGTAACTGCTCTATGTCTGGAAGATTGCCTCGGGTGGTAGGTGTGTGCGGTCTCATAGGGTCCGGGAAGAGTGTCGTGATGCAGTGCTTCGAGGCTTGGGGCTATCCGGTCTTCGACTGCGATAAGGTCGCCAAGTCCGTCTACTTCGAGGCAGATGTACGTCGTGTATTGAGGGAGGCTTTGGGTATGGATCCCATAGATGATTCCGGGCAAATAGATAAGCAGTCCATCACAAGAGTAATCTCCGAAAGCGTAGAAAGCAAGGCTACTCTCGAGGGGATAGTACACGCTGCCGTGATGCAGTGCTTCAAGCAGTGGGTTTCCGGTGTGGACGGATCTGTAGTCTTTATGGAGTCTGCCATACTGTTTAGTTCGGGCTTCTCGGAGATGTGCGACACGACGATCGCTGTCGATGCTCCCGAGTCTCTGAGATGCCGGAGAGTGCTCTCGCGTGATGGCGGAGATCCTGAGCGTTTCGAGCGAATCAATCGCCTGCAAGCCCTGGAAGCATCCCTTATGAGTGGTGCCGATCATCATATCAATAATGATGACCGGTACTCGGTGGTAAAGCAAATAGAGTCGCTCATCCCTCTGTTGGGATGAGCAAGCACCATAATAATCAAGTAATAAAAGTATCAGAAATGAAACTGAAAGAAGTCTTCTCAATAGCGGGAAAGCCGGGGCTTTTCACTATTGTCTCCGGCAACAAGATGCCATTTATTGTCGAACAGATAGACGAATCCAAGAAACGCCAACCGGTATTTGCCAAGGACCGTGTCTTGTCTCTTGCGGATATTTCGATTTACACTGTGGCGGATGACGTACCTCTCGGAGAAGTCCTTGAGGCTATCAGAGTGAAACTGTCCGGTAAAACCATCGATGAAAAGAGTGTGTGCAGTAGTACCGATACGCTCCGTGCATTTATGGAGGAGAACTATCCTTCCTTTGATAAGGATAGAGTTCATGGCGGTGATATAAAGAAGCTCGTAAAGTGGTACAACATCCTTATCGCGGCAGGGATGGAAACATTCGTCGATGCTGAAGAGTCGGCAGAGAAAGAGGCCGAATAAGTATATTGTACAGTCGGTAAGGCGACTGGGGGAGTGTGGCATAAGTAGAGCTTATGCCACACTCTCTTTTTTGTCTATACACGTTCGGAAGTTGTGAGGATGCCGTAGGGAAATTTGCCGGTACCGCATCTGAAGTTGTAATCCGGTGGGGAAAATTAGTTTTCAGCCCCGGATTATTACTTTTCCGCTACTGGAAGGTAATTTTCAGGAGCGGGAAATCAGTTCATATCCTATTCTGATGAAGTTCGGGACGGCTACGAGGGTATTTCCCTACGGGTACGAGCCTTCGCGAGTTAGTAGACTTAATGCAATATGGGCTGCGTCTCACTTCAGACGCAGCCCATATTGTGCTCCCTTCCTTGCGGGGTTACCCCTTCCTCTCCTTGGAAGAGGTGCGGAAGTATGCTATTATGTTGTACAAGACATATACCCCAAGTGTCGGAGCAAGTGCCGATATGCCCATAAAGGGAAGCGTGACGAGTGCTGTAGTGAGTACTATGTACAGAGGTGTCTTTCGGGAAGGACCACCTGACTTGAGCGAGAACATCGGGATCTCACTTACCAGAAGCCATGACATCAGTACTATAAGTATGGGCCACAGCGCATATAACTTGTATGCCAGCATCGTAGGTAGTCCTGCTATGAGATCGGTATGGGTCGTGATCCAATACGATACCCCTGCCCAGAATAGTGCATTCGCCGGGGTAGGCAGTCCGATGAATGAGGTTGTCTGTCGCTCATCGTGGTTGAACTTTGCCAGTCGGTACACCGATGCCGGTACGATAAGAAATGCAAGTGTAGGGAATATGAAGTCCACTTCTCCCAAGGCTATTGCCATCATGGTCGCGGGGGCGACACCGAACGATATGGCATCGGCGAGCGAGTCTAAGTCTTTGCCCAGTGGGGAGTAGGCATTGAGCTTACGTGCCATAAAGCCATCGAGGAAGTCGGCAATCACACATATACCCATACATACTATACCGTAGACGACGGAGTCTGTGATCGTGAGGTATGTCCCAATCCCTCCGAAGAGAGCATTTGTCAGGCTGAGGAGGTTCGGTATGTGCTGCCTTATTTTCATCATAACGTGTCTTTATGCTTCTGGTAAGCGGGCCAGTACTGTCTGATTGCCCACCACTTTGTCATCGAGAGATACAAGTACTTCGCTATCCAATGGTATATATACGTCTACACGTGAGCCAAACTTGATGAAGCCCATGTGATCGTCTACGAAGCACTCCTCGCCTTCTTTAGGATAGGTTACGATACGCTTGGCGACGGCACCGGCAATTTGCCGTACAAGGATGTCGTGCTTGTCCATCGTACGTATGACCACTGTCGAACGCTCATTCTCTACACTGCTCTTGGGCAAGTAGGCCGCCATGAACCTCCCTTCGTGATGTTTGACGTACTTTACCACGCCATCGACAGGAAACCAATTGGCATGGACATTGAAGACACTCATAAATATCGATACCATGATACACTCCTGTTTCAGGACCTCCGGCTCATATACCTCCTCGATAGCTACAATCGTGCCGTCGGCAGAGGCTATCACCTTGCCATAAGGGTCGTAGGGAAACCTCCGAAGAGGGGAACGAAAGAAATTGAGAACCAATCCGAGGAGTATGAGCGTTATGGGTAGGACGATATAGAATGCAATCTTTGAGTCGAGAGCATAGTACAGATAGAGGTCTGTAAAGAAGAAGAGGGTGAGCACTCCAATGATAAACCCCGTGCCCTCATTGTGTAGTTTTATCTTACGTTTTCTATATAGCTTCATTCAAAAGTCGTGATGAAAATGTGTTTTGTCCAGACGGCTTGAATGCAAAGTTAAGGAAATAGTTGATACTCTATGTTATGCTGTCTGGGAGATCTTACGGTTGAATATGCGGTATGCCGCTAAGCTGCTGAGCCATCCTACCCCCAAGATTACGACGACGACCCCTACAATGTCGCTCCAAATCACCTTGACGGGATAGGCTTCAAGCAAAAAGACTCCGGAAGATGTGCTCTCGAGCTTTACCAGTCCGAATACACCTTGCAGGTAGGTCAGGCTAAGTCCTACGACGAGCCCTATCACGAGCCCGGTGACAGACAGTAGCCACCCCTCAAGCAATACTATCCGATCGATCATTGATCGGCGAGCTCCGAGCATATTGAGCGTCCTGCTGTCCTCTTTTTTCTCAATGATGAGCATCCCTAATGTACTGATGACACTGAAAAGAGAGAGAAGGAGGACAAATACGAGCAGAGCAAAGGATATCCACTTCTCTATCTTCAGTACCTTATATATATCAGGATGCTGCTCTACTCTGTCTTGGAGGACGAAGTCGGGCGCAATCGCTCTCTTGAGTCTTTGTACCTTTGCTTGTGTCTCTATCCCTCCGAGCAGTACGGCACTTACCATGTTGTCGTCGTACTGAAGCAGAGAGCGAACCACCTCTATGGGTCCGAACACAATGTCTTGCCGCTCGGAGCTGTCGAACCTCAAAACTCCGGATATCGGGAGTAACGCTTTGTTGAATCCCTTTGTCGGCATGGTGATGGAGATACGTTCGAGACGTTTGGGCACTACGATCTCAAGCGGGGTCATACTTCCTGCCGTAGCTCCGAGCGAGGCTCCCACAGAGATGTTGATCACAGCCGAAGGGAGTTCGCTGTCTCCCGTATCAAACTCTCCGTCCATAACCATAGTGGCCATAGGGAGAAGCCTACTGTACGATGGCTCGATACCGATGACTTGCACGATGAGATGGTCTCCTTCGTAGTTCGCTACCGCAAGGCTGGAGAGTATCACTGTGGCATCCCTCTCATAAGACCCGAACTCCGGGATACTCTTTAGGGCTTCGTAGGAGAAGTCTTTCCCATCTTTACTCACAATCTTGTACTCGGTCGAGATAGCGGAATACTGTGTCGTCGTGAATGCTTCAAAGCCATTGAAGACAGATAGCACGCACACCATGGCGGCCGTAACGATAGCGATGCCAATCACTGCTACTATCGCAATGATATTGACTGCATGGGTGCTTTTCCTGGAAAAGAAATAACGCCCGGCAATAAATGCTGCTGTCTTGAGACCTTTGAGCATATTGTGTGAGGCGGGTTATATTCCGGTGCTCTCCTCTTCTGCAAGAGGCGATGGAGAGTCCTTACGAAGGAGTTCATCTATTCGCTCAGCGTAAGCGATAGAAGTATCGAGGTGGAAGATAAGTTCCGGTATCTTTCGCAGCTGAGATCCCACACGTTTCGCGAGATCAAACCGTACTACCGAAGCACGCTCCGTGATGGCACGTATCATCTCTTGCGCTTTGTCGTCAGGGAAAATGCTCAAGTAGACACGTGCGAGACTGAGATCAGGTGTGACACGTACCTCTGAAACTGATACCATTATCCCTTTGGTCTTTTGTGTTTCAAGGCGAAAGAGCTCGCCAAGTTCCTTTTGGAGAAGTCTTGATATTTTGATAGTTCTGAGCGAATCCATAGGATTGTCGTTTATGAAGTTAGAATATTGTTATTTTATCTTGTATATGAGGGAGAGACCGTCACGTATCGGGAGGATCACTTTTTCAAATCTCTCGGATGTCGCTATCCTGTCGTTGAATGCTCTGATACCGCATGTCTGTGCATCTTGAGCCGAGAGGTTTGTCACCTTTCCGTCCCAAAGTGTATTGTCAGCTATGATAAGTGCGCCGACCGGAAGCCTCTCCTCGAGCAGGTTTAGATACTCCTCATAGTGCCTTTTGTTGGCATCGATGTAGACGAGATCGTACTCTTCGAGGGGGAGGGTCGGTACGATTTCTATTGCGTCACCTATCAGGCACTCCACTCTATCCTCAAGTCCCAGGCTCTTCATTGCTTTGGTTATGAATGGCTTTAGCTCATCGAAGAGTTCGATTGTCGTGATGCTTCCACAGGGCGGTAGGGCTTCGGCCATGCATGCGGTGGCATATCCGGAGTAAGTCCCCAGCTCAAGAATGCGCTGTGGTCGATGCAGACGGACGAGCATCTTCAGAAGTCTCCCCTGAAGGTGCCCGGAAATCATACGAGGATTGACGAGCCGCAGGTTTGCTTCACGTGTCAGTCCGGATAACTCTTTCGGCTCGGGATCGATATGAGCCGAGATATAAGCCTCCAGTCTTAGGGCTTCTTGTCTGTCATCAACACCCATTCCCGCAAGTCTCGTCGTAGTGCTCTATGGCATCGTTCGCTTTATTCAGCTCAAGCATGGTAGTTCCTATCCGATCATTGAGACTACCTCCGATGTAAGCCACCATATCATCCGGGGCTATCGTGCCGGACTTGATGAGTGCTTTAAGGGCACGTATGTAGTACTCTCTCTTGCTCCTCGTACTGTTTTTATCCTGATAAATAGTCCAGATACCGTACGAAAGAGCCAGCTCGCGCGTGACACGCTCGTTGTAACAAATGGCATAGATCGGAGCCGCTCCACGGTAAGCCGAAAGGTTCCTCGCCGTAGCTCCGGTATAACTATCGGTTATGATTGCCTTTACTCCGAGCTTCTCGATACTCTTCACCGCTTGATTGGCGAGATATGAGGTGACATTCATATTGGACTTGTCGGGCTTTAATCCGGGTCGGCTTATACGATGTGCTTCGGCTTCGCTGATGATGCGTCTCATGGTACGCACTGCTTCCACCGGATACTTGCCGTACGCCGTCTCTCCGCTAAGCATTACTGCGTCGGTACGTAGTACGATCGCATTAGCCACATCCGATACTTCGGCACGGGTGGGGCGGGGGGAGCTTATCATGGTATGAAGCATCTGTGTCGCCACTATGACAGGCTTCTTGTTCATCACGCACTTATCTATAATCATGCTTTGGATAGCAGGTATCTTCTCGAGCGGTATCTCTATGCCGAGATCCCCACGAGCGACCATGATACCATACGCCACTTCGATGATCTCATCGATATTGTCCACGCCCTCTTGGTTCTCAATCTTAGCGATAATCTTGATAGGGCTGTTGTGTTTGTCCAGTATTTCCTGTATGTCCAATACGTCTTGGCGGCTGCGGACAAACGAGTGGGCGATGAACTCTACCTCATTCTCTATACAATACTCTATGGTCTTGCGGTCGCGTTCGGTGAGAGAGGGTAGGTTGATCTTCACGCCCGGGACATTGACACTCTTGCGAGCACCGAGCACACCATCGTTGAGGACACCGCACTTGAGGCGGTCCCCTTCGTTGGCAAGTACTACGAGCTCTATCTCTCCATCGTCAAAGAGGAGGTGCGCTCCGCTTGGCACATCATGGATGAACCCGGGGTAGTTCACCGAGATCTGCTCCATTGTCGTCTTGATATCCGGGTCGGCTACGAGGTCGATGTGCATCCCTGTGGTGAGGGCTAGCGGTTCGTCGCACGTCGTGGTACGTACTTCGGGTCCTTTGGTATCCATAAGTACAGCCACGGAGCGACTTACTGCCCGTATGTTGCCGATGACCTTGTCAAACCCCTCCCGGCTCATGTGGGCGGAGTTTAGGCGTACGACATTGACACCTTCGTCTACTATGCTTTTGAGGAAGGGGATGTCGCACCTCAGGTCGGATATCGTGGCAACTATCTTGGTAAATTTAGTCATCATTGGATTTGAATCTCTTTAGTAGTGTTGTTAGTCAAGTACAGTCACTCAGTACGTCATCAATGACGTCGAGCTACGATATGTGCTATGGCAAGTCTGTACCCATCCAGCCCGAACCCCATAATCATCCCTGCGCAAGCTTCGGTAAGTACCGTGATATGTCGGTGTGGCTCACGGGTGGCGAGCTGAGAGATGTGTACTTCGATTACGGG
>JBHBLB010000048.1:0-15448 GCA_041791495.1 Porphyromonas sp. | reverse complement strand
GTATTAGGAGCGTACGACTTTACCGGCTCATTTACGGGCCTTTCAAACGAATACAAGATATTGTCCATACTTACTTTATGTATTATTATGGGTTAAGTTTTGGTCATAGTTCACTGTGATAGATCTCTCCCATCATACACCTTGCAGATCCTCCTCCGAGAATCTCTATCGTATCAAGGGATGGAGCAAGTATCATTGAGTGCTCCTCTATACTGTTTATCTGGTCAGGGGTCAGACTGTCATAGGCTCTGCGTGACATCACAAGCAGTGATGCCGCGTTATCTTTTCGGTGAAGAGCCAGCATATTTCCGGCAAACTCATACACCTGATCCAATGAAATATCTATAATCTTATGCCCCGTGCTTTCAAGACTATCCACAACGACCTTACGCTCTTCGAGATTAGAGATGGACTCAAGGCAGATGATCGCATACTTTTCAGCAAGAGCCATCATCACATTGGTGTGATAAATAGGTGCACCATTGCGGTCATGTGCATCGAAAAGGACAGATTTGTAGTCCATCTCTTCGCAAAAGATGGACAACAACTCCTCGGAGATCCTTTCCGAACGACAGGCATAGACTATCCGATGTACCCTATCGAGGATCATACACCCCGTACCTTCGAGCACAAGTCTTCTATCTCTGTAAGTCCTAAGGTCCAATGTCTCCTGAGGGAGAAACGCAGACTTCAGTGCGTGTAGAATAGGACTCTTGTAGCTTTCTTTGTTACGATTGTCCGTGTACATCGGATAGAGTACAAGCGTCCCGTCCGCATGAGTCGTAAACCAATTGTTAGGGAAGATGGAGTCAGGTGTGGCAGGAGCAGGAGTATCTTCCGCTACCACTACCTCCACACCATTATTACGAAGCAACTCAACAAAGCTATCAAACTCTCGAAGAGCCAGGTCGTGAGATTTCTCAATCAGTAAAGGATCGGGGACTTGGAAATGATTGTCACCGGCAGTATAGGTATTGAAGGTAAAGCGATATGGCCTTACCATGAATACCGTATCCGTCGTTTGTTTGAGTTTCGTCTCCATAGGACTATCCTATTTTACTTTGAAAGTTCTCGGAGAGCCTCCTTGATAATCTCTATTGCTTCCATAAGTTCACTTTCAGTGATACAGAGAGGCGGGGCAAACCTAATAATGTGTCTATGGGTAGGTTTGGCAAGCAGACCTTTATTTGCCATAACTTGACACACGTTCCATGCCTCATACCCATTCTGAGGCTCTATCACGACGGCATTGAGAAGCCCTTTCCCTCGTACAGTAGATATGAAAGGAGAGTCGAACGCTTGGAGTTCGCGACGGAAGATTTCGCCAAGGCGTTCAGCATTTTCCGTAAGCTTTTCATCCTTTACTACCTGAAGGGCTGCCGTAGCTACTTTACAAGCAAGAGGAAATCCCCCATAAGTCGAACCGTGTTCGCCCGGACCGATGGTAAGCATTACGGGATCATCCGCCAATACGAGGGATACTGGGAGCACCCCTCCAGAGATCGCCTTACCGAGGAGTACGATATCCGGGCGCACCCCTTCGTGATCGCATGCCAACATTTTACCGGTTCGAGCTATACCTGTCTGGATCTCGTCAGCTATGAAAAGGGCATTGTGCTTCTTACACAGTGCCACGATACCTCTGAGATAGCCATCCTCAGGTACCACGACCCCGGCTTCGCCCTGAATAGGTTCGGCAAGGACCCCGGCTATGCGCGGACCATGCTCTTCCATTACCTTGTCAAGAGCAGCCAAGTCATTGTAAGGCACCTTGATAAATCCCGGTGTGTGGGGGCCATACTCTGCATACGAATCCGGGTCGGTAGACATAGAGACGATGCTGATGGTACGACCGTGGAAGTTACCTGTGCACACCACGATGAGTGCTTCATCGGCAGGGATACCCTTGACACGGTAGCCCCAGCGTCGTGCGAGTTTGAGCCCTGTCTCCACTGCTTCCGCACCGCTGTTCATCGGGAGCATCTTATCATAACCGAAATAGTCGTGAATAAACTCCTCGAAAGGTCCTAAGCAATCGTTATAGAATGCCCTCGATGTGAGACAAAGTGTCTCTGCTTGCTCCTTGAGAGCCGCAACTATCTTTGGATGACAGTGGCCCTGATTGACGGCCGAATATGCTGAAAGGAAGTCAAAGTACTTTTTCCCATCCACATCCCATACGTAGGCTCCTTTGGCTTTGGACAGCACCACTTCAAGCGGGTGGTAGTTGTGTGCACCGAACTCGTGCTCTTGGTCGATGAATTGTTGCGCTTTTGGCGTAATGTTAAGCATAGAATTAGTTTCTTTTTGGGGGTTGAATAAATCACCTCATTGATAAATTACCTATCTACAAATAAACTAATTCTATTCCATTTATCAAAATTCCATCCAACCCTTTCGGTGCTTTATAATTCGGAGGTCGGTACAATGATTATGTATATTCGGATTTATACGTCTGAGCTCTCCTGCCCCGCGGTATGGGCAACCCGGCATTTCGTCCACGGGGGCGGCTCAGCCCCTTTGCCGGATACCGTTCCTTAGCTACCTCTGCGCCGTAGGATCGACGGCCCGGACTATCACATGCACTATCTCTACGGGCGAACTGCCGACGAAGAGAGGTAGAGGAGCAGGTCACGTATAGCGTTCGCTCTACTTTCCGGCAGGTAACGGGCCATGAGAGGAGCCGACTTCGTGTCCGTACAGAGGTGGGCAGAGCCACGCCACTTCTGTATGAAGCTCTGTCTCAACCATACAGATTCGATATGCGTGTGCGGTACGATGGTACGTTTATGTGTCAATGCGCCGTGGTTCAGTTGCTGATAATGCTCCGATACAGATACTATGTACCTGCGATAAGACAATATCGAATAGAGTGCCAGGATAAGCAAACCAAGTGTCAGTATCACCAATCGATAAAACTCATAGTAGTATGCGGCACTGATAAGGAGCAGCACCACCGCTCCGCCATTCCGCAAGCAGGCGAAAGCAAATGCCCTGGTAGGTCTCGTTTCGATGATACTCTCTGCATCGAGGTGCGGATAGAGGGCAGCGAGGAGAGGCGTCACGACTTCTTCGTGTGACACACCCTCTATACGTATCTCTGCCTTCTTGCGCTCCTTCCCCTCGGTAGCGGCCGTCCCTTCGGCAAACTTTATCCGAAGGGATGATAGCCCGAAGAGACGCTCGAGTGGTGTCCTGCGCACCGTACAAACTATGACTTGCGAAGCACGGAAGACATAAGAGTATCTATTCAGAAGCCCTCCGGAGCACTCCATCCTACCTTGCTTTACTGTCACTTGCAGGTCATACTGGCGGAGGATCAGCGACACAGCTTGGACCATGAGCGCTACGGTCAGAAGGATAAGCGTAATGACGAGGCCCCAATTCAGACTAAAGGTCGGGAGCCAATCCTCTACCGTATTTATAATGTTATCGTAGTGCTCGATGAGCGTATCCACATAGTCTGCCACAAGTCCGAGTACCATACCCACAGCGACCAGAATTCCCCGAAAGGGATTGCAGGAGACAACGGAGCGGATGAGGTGAGGAAGCCGCATCCTCCACCTGGTGCGGTGCTCCGTGAAGTACGGTACGCCCGGTTCATCTCCGGCATCCTCCTCTACGACATCCGGGGAGCTCTCTACGACCTTTTCAGTCAGGAAAGTAGCAGCATACCCTTTCAGACGACCCACTTCCTCGGAGGGCAGACACAGCTCTATCTCCGTCTCCCCTCCCCCTAACGATTCGAACTGCAAGAGTTCCATATCGACAAGACCGAAAGCAAACGACTGTTCGGTCTTGAGTTGGTACACCTTGGACAGAGGAATGGAGAGCTTACGAGCGAAGAGCCCGGTCCGGTGCAGGTGTATATGTCCATCCGAGACGGAGTACGTCAGGAAGATGTAATCGTAGATTGCCTTAAGGGGAGAGATAATTGATGCCAAAAGCAGAATATACCATATACCACCGTACGAAACCTTATCCGATGTAAATCTGAAAAATATCACAATCGCGATAAAAGGGAATAACCTCTTGATGCTACGCCATAGCTGAAGCATGGTCATCAGTCCCAGAGCCGACAGTCCCTGACGCCGAGGGGTTGCCCATATATTACCCAATGACTCCATGACCCTACTCCGATGTCTCTGTGTCGGTGTACGACTCGCTGCCACCTTGGGTGATGAAGTCGAGAAGCATTTCCTTGTACTTTTGTGCCTCATCGTACGTTAGCCCCGGGATTGAGAGTTGGCTGTCCAGTGCACCGGATGCGTTATGTACATTGAGTGTATGCATCAAAAACAATCGGTCTATCACGCTCTGCGATATGCTCACATACTGCATCCGACTGAAAGGGAACGTAGCCTCCTTACGCAGTATCAGCCCCTTACGGTAGGTAAGATCCTGCTGACGAAACAAGTATCCCCGTACTTCAAACATACGGGACAGGAACAACTGATGGATCCCTCCCATAAGAAGGATACCAGCAGCGGAGAGTATGATACCCCACAGCGGGATCTCCGGGTTGATAAAATGGAGAGCGACGGCACCACCCACGAGCACAAACGTACCCAATACACTATATATGCGCATCACCCTAAGGTAGCGGGGATGCAGTGGTACGAACTCCTGTCTGTCAAGTGTCGGGAGCGTGGAGAGATCTATCGGCTCATTGGTAAATAAGGGTGTACTATCGGATTGCATTACATCGTAGTCTAATGTGATGAATTACTACGCAAAAATAGAGCAAAGGTACAATACCTGCAAGTAGCACGCCGTGTCGCAGCAGCCCATCTTCCGAGATGGGAAAATCCCCCTTGCGGAAACATTCTTATGACCAACGGGACATAAACCTGTCATCCGCCTCTGATTGTTACTTTTCAGTCGCTGATTATTACTTTTCCACTCCTGTGTATTACTTTTCCGCCCCTGATTACATCTACCGATGCAGGAAAGACAAACTCCGCTACGAGACACGCCCATCTCGCCTTCCCATCCCGTACTCCACAAAAGCCTTACAGCCTCATCAGAAGACGGATAGTCCGATGAGGCTGCAAGGCATCCCTTGGGATGAGATCATACGCTGTGATGACTCCCTCTCTACTGAGACGAAGCGTCGGGGGACGGGACATCGCCTTCCTCCGGTCGTTTGGGCTTGGGAGTGGTACGGAAGATGTCAAAGAAGTCTTTCGGACGCCCTTCGGCAAACCATACGAAGACCGGGAAGAACTTATCCTCATACGTCAATATCGTGACCGGCTTCATCTTCCCCGAAGTCTGGTCTATCAGCTTGATATGATCGATCTCTTCGCCGATGAAGCGCATAAATATGGCACTGCTCTGCGTCTTGATGTGCGAGCTCAATGTGCTATCTTTCTCCATACTGTAGTATATGGTCTCTGCATTTCCCTCGGTGCGGATAGAGTCGAGTTCGTTATTGCTGAAGTAAGCTTTTATGATGTTGCCACGCATCTGGTTATAATGTACGCGGTCGAGCTCCTGAGCTACAATAGCATTCTCGCCTACCTGAGCTTCTCTCAACGCTCCCTCTCTCATAAACATCGTAACAGAGTCGCCGGTAATCTGGGTGGCTCCGTTCCAGATGAAAGGATTGCCATAGCACTTCATTATCGAGTCTCCGGTATGATAGCGGAGCGTATCGCTCGTCGCTTGTATATCCCGACGGAAGAGACGTACGTTCCCCAGCCCCTTGATCATATTAGCGGCGGAGTCTACTTTGGCCATCTCCATGACAAGAGCGTGAGCGTAGAGCGAGTCTTGGGAGGAGTACTCCACGAGATATGCGCTATCGCGAGCAAGCCCATACTCTGTCTCCTCGTGATACTCGGCATATCCGCCCCGCAACTCTACCTTGTCGGCAGTGTCTCTCAGTATCACTCGCCGATACACTTCCGCAACCTTTGCCTTACGGTCGTAGTAAAGGGAGTCGCCCGTCATGAATCTGGTACCGGAATATAGCTTGGATCGATCCATAAGGTACGCCCTGTCCTGCTCGGTATCATATATCCCCCTCGTAGTAAGGATATAGCCGCTATCCCCGACAATGCGGGTAGGCCCGAAGATGGTAGCAATCTTGGTGTTGGTATCGTAGTTCAGGGTATCGGAGTACATCGTGAAGTTGGCGTTCTCGAGCTTGACACTGTCGTTGAACACAGCCTTTTTCGTTGAGGTCGTGTACTGTCCGTAGATGGAAGAGAGTGTATTGAGAGAGTCGACGATCGTACCATAGTCGAAGTAGTAACCGATACCATCGACACGGTTGTAGTCGAAGCTGTCTGTAAAGAGCGTATTCTGCCCATGCTCCATACGCACATGCTCCCTCAAGCGTGCGAGCATCGTGACACCATCGTAGTGAAGATAGTCGCAATAGATATTGAGGGTATCGCCTTGAGTAAAGCGAACGTTGCCGAACGCTTCGAATGTATTGTCTGCCTCGTACAGGTAAGCACTGTCGCAATACATACGACCGTTCTTGTGCCTGAGTACTACGTTCCCTTTCAGCAACTGGGCATCGGCTTTGTAGTTCTTATCATACGACCAGACATCTACGTTCTCTATGTAGATACGCTCCTTACCATCCGCAGCGGCCGATGCCGTATCGGTAGGCGGCACTTGCAGTACCGGGGGCATCATATAGTCGTACAACACCCTGTCACGAAACGGTAACCCTGCCCGCGAAAGCGTAATGATACCTGCAAGAAGCAGGAAAAACGATATCGACCTTACTCTTTTACCCATCCGGGATACATGAATTGGCACTGTTGGAACTCGGGACTTATCTTTACAAAGGTCTCTTTTTGTTTCTGACGGATCCACTTCTCGATGACTTCGGATCTCTTACGTTCGGTCACGATATCCTTGATCACTTGATAGTCCTCTACGACATTGGCACGGTGTCCTTCGATACGTCGTTTGAGCTTGACTACGGCAACAACAGTGTTGTTATTCTTATCTTTCATCGTGAATGGTGCAGAGATTTCTCCTTCCTTTAACTGAGCGACCTTGGAAGAGATCTCTTGCGGCAGGTCTGACATTTGGAACTTTGAAGTGCCGTATAGTGAACTCTGTGTAGATGTATTGACCATCTGTCCGTTGCTATTGCGGGTATCTTCGTCATAGGACCCGAGCTGAGCTGCCACCTCGAACGTGACCGAGTCGCTACGGATCATACCGACGATGGAGTCGAGGCGTGCTTGTGCACTCTTCATATCGTCGTCTGCAATCTCGGGCTTCAGCATGATATGACGTAGATTTATCATATCGCCGCGCTTCTCTACGAGTTGCATGATATGAAATCCCTTGGCAGTCTTTACGACACGTGAGACCTTCTTATTGTCCGCAAGCGCAAATGCCACGTTGGCAAACTCGGGCTCTAACTCGGCTTTACCGACGAACCCCATATCACCACCCTTGAGAGCCGTTGCACGGTCTTGGGAGTAGAGCTGAGCAAGTACGGCAAAGTCCCTCTTGCCGGACGTAACTTCGTCGGAGAACTCCCTCAATCTTGCTTTGATATCATCTATTTCTTTCGTTGACACCTTAGGCTCTATCGTTATGATTTGTACCTCTACGGATGTGGGGACAAAGGGTAGACTGTCTTTGTTTACCTTATTATAAAAACGGGTGACTTCGGATGGAGAGACTTTGATTTCACTTACCATCTTTCGCTGTACCTCCTGAACGGTATATTCTTCACGTACTATCTTACGACGTTCTTCCCTTATCTGTGAGATATTTCGCCCGAGATATTCTTCGAGTTTATCGCTCCCACCAAGCTCGTTTGACATTTGTTCGATCCACTGATTTACGTGCTGAGCAATGGCGACTTCGTTAGGGACGATACTGTCTATCTTAGCTTGATTCAGAAAGAGCTTCTGGATTGCTATCCTTTCAGAGATAATGCACTGCGCTCCACCCGCATCAAACCTCTGTCCGATCGACTCATAGTAGAGCCTTTGTTTCTCAATGTCCGACAACAGGATCGGTTCGTCCCCGACAATCCACGCCACCTGATCAATCACATTACGCTTCTGAGCAACCGAAGGTAACGCAAACATCAAAGAAAACACCAAAAGGGGAAGGATGCTTCTATAGGATTTCCTTTTCATCATACTAAGGAGAATGTTTTAGGATTTGTATTACTTGTTCTTCACCTTACTCCATGTATCCTTCAGAGACACGGTACGGTTGAAGATGATATGCCCGTCTGTCGAGTCCTTGTCTACGGTAAAGTAGCCGACTCTTTGGAATTGATAATGCTCCCCGGGGCGGGCTTTTGAAAGCCATTCTTCGGCATACGCCACAGGTATAACCTTTTCCGAGTCCGGATTTATTAGCTCAGCTATATCTTGAACATCCTCTCCGGATGGATCTTCTACCGTAAAGAGGCGATCATACATTCGCACCTCTACCGGCAAAGCATGGGACACGGACACCCAGTGTATCGTACCTTTCACCTTTCTGTTGCTGTTAGGCATACCACTACGGCTATCAAGATCGCATTCGGCATAGACCTCTATCACATTGCCTTCGGTATCTTTCTTGCATCCCGTGCACTTTACTATATACGCACAACGGAGACGGACCTCTTGCCCTGGCGTAAGACGGAAATATTTGCTCGGGGCATCTTCCATGAAATCTTCGCGCTCGATATAAAGTTCTCTAGAGAATGCTATCTCATGCGTACCGCTATTTTCGTCCTGAGGGTTATTTACGCTGGGGAGATATTCCACTTTACCCTCGGGATAGTTAGTGATGATGAGTTTTACGGGATCGACAACGACCGCGGCACGTTCCGCAACTTCATTCAAGTCATCCCGCACAGCATGCTCCAAAAGAGCGAGATCGATAGTGCCGTCGTACTTAGTGTACCCTATCTTGTCTACGAAGTTGCGGATGGATCTTGGCGTATATCCACGACGACGTAGCCCACAAATCGTCGGCATACGCGGATCATCCCATCCTCGCACCAGGTTCCGCTTGACAAGTTCAAGCAGTTTTCGCTTGCTCATCATCGTATAGGTGAGATTAAGGCGATTGAACTCGTATTGGTACGGTCTGTAATCATCCGTCTTAAGCAAATCGACAAGATAGTCGTACAATGGGCGATGGACCACAAACTCAAGTGTACATATAGAATGAGTCACCCCCTCGAAGTAGTCGCTCTGACCGTGTGCGAAGTCATACATTGGGTAGATGCACCAATCATTTCCCGTGCGATGGTGAGGGTGATGTATGATACGGTATATGATCGGGTCACGGAAGTGCATATTGGGGTTTGCCATATCTATCTTGGCACGTAGGGTCATTGCCCCTTCGGGATACTCTCCCGCCTTCATCCTTTCGAATAGATCTAAATTCTCTTCTATGGGTCGATCACGGTAAGGGCTATTGATCCCCGGTGTCGTGGGCGTACCTTTTTGTTGGGCTATTTGCTCAGAGGTCTGCTCATCTACGTACGCATACCCTCTCTTTATCAGATCTACTGCAAACTCGTATAGGGGTTGGAAGTAGTCGGAAGCGTAAAAGATATCGCCCCACTCGAATCCCAACCAGTTGATGTCCTCCTTGATGGCATCGACATACTCGACATCCTCCTTGACAGGATTGGTGTCATCGAAGCGAAGGTTACACACGCCACCATACTTTTGAGCAATACCAAAGTCGATACATATCGCTTTAGCGTGACCGATATGCAGATAGCCGTTAGGTTCGGGCGGGAACCGAGTCTGTATACGTCCGCCATTAAGACCTGCCTTGAGGTCACTTTCAACTATCTGTTCGATGAAGTTGAGAGACTTCTCAGATACTGCTTTTACTTCGTTTTCGGTACTCATAGTCGTATATGTTTATTGTCTATTATCAAAGTTTGCTGACAAAGACGAAGTGTTTAAGCTTCTCGTTGTCGCTTGTTTCTATATCTTTACCTGCTCCTTCCCAGGCCACGAGACCTTTATGTATGAAAAGGACATGGTCACCTATATTGGTCACCGACTTCATATCATGGGTATTGATGATCGTCGTGATATTGAACTCCCTTGTGATCGAACGGATCAGTTCATCAATATGTTTCGATGTCTCCGGATCAAGTCCCGAGTTCGGTTCGTCACAGAATAGGTACATGGGGCTCAAAGCTATCGCACGTGCTATGGCGGCACGCTTCATCATACCGCCGCTCACTTCGGCAGGATATTTATAGCGAGCGTCATAGAGTTTGACCCTTTCGATACAATCCTTGGCGATCTGTATGCGTTGGGCAGGCTTGTAGTTGGAAAACATATCGAGGGGAAACATGATATTCTCAAATATCGTCATACTATCGAACAGGGCCGAACCCTGAAAGAGCATCCCTACCTGTTGCCTGAGTTTCTTCACCTTTTCCGACGACATATCATACAGAGACACACCATCATAAAATACTTTTCCCTCATCGGGACGGACAAGTCCCACTATCGTCTTGAGGAGGACCGTCTTCCCTGCCCCACTCTTTCCGATCACGAGCGAGCACTCTCCCGACTTGAACGTCGCACTTATCCCTTTGAGCACCGACTTCGTATCGAAATCTTTCTTGAGGTCTTGTACTTCTATCATTGTCTTCGTCTACTTACGTCCATATTTCTTTTACATCAGCAGCATCTGTGTCAGCAGGAGATCTGCTACAAGTATGGCAATACTGCTATCCACCACTGCCCGAGTGCTTGCCTTCCCTACCTGCAATGCACCTCCCTTGACCGTGTACCCGTAGTATGCGGCAATGGAAGTAATCAGGAAAGCATATACCACAGCCTTGATGATCGAGTAGAAGACATAAAACGGTCTAAAGTAAAACTGTATCCCCCGTACGAACTCTTCCTGCGGCACATCTGCCGAGAGTGTACAAGCGAGATAGCCTCCCGAAATCCCGACAAACATACTGATGATGACGAGAAACGGGATCATAATCATAAGCCCTACGATCTTAGGGAGGATCAGATAGTTTGCGGAGTTTATCCCCATGATATCCATGGCATCTATTTGCTCCGTCACACGCATCGTACCTATCTCTCCTGCTATACTACTCCCTGCTTTGCCGGCAAGTATGAGTCCCATGATCGTCGAAGAGAACTCCAGCAAGATCACCTCCCGCGCCGTGAAGCCTATCGTAAACTTTGGTATCAGCGGGGACGACATATTGATAGCGAGCTGTATGGTGATTACCGAACCAATAAAGAAAGATATGACCAAGACGATCCACAGAGAGTCTACGCCAAGCTTGTACATCTCGCGTTTCAACTCTCTGAAAAACATTCTCCATCGCCCCGGTACCCGGAAAACCTCTCTGAGCATCAGTGTATACTCACCAAAGACTTCCAACTGTTTACGGAAAAGCATCTTATCCTCTATATATACTGCTGTATAATATCAAACTCTATTGCCACTACTTCGGGCGGTCCTATCCCACTCTGACATGAGACTCTATCCTAAAAGCAGAGATAGACAAAGGTAAGAATTTATCCCAACATTGCATACGTCCTACCGATCTACCGGGTGCGGGGGGGCGCCTCCTGCATCAATTCGGCATTCTGCTCTCCGTTTCCATGACACCATCTATCCAATCAAACAGTTCGGGGAGGTCGTAATCTCCGGAATGCGGTACTCCCCAAGGGAAAGCAATATCGACCAATCTCCCTTGTTGCTTTAGCTTCAGAGCAAGGATTGTCGGGATTGCCAGGGAGGTATCTCTGTCTTTCGCACCATGTCTGATGCGCCAATATCGAGCGACATATGCATCAGGAGAGGTGATATAATCCATTGGGTTCATCATACGGACAATATCCTCCGGAGCAGCACTTGCCTCTGCGGCAGTAGAGTTATCCTGTCCGAAGCGAGTGAAGTGCCGGACATCGACCTTGACGTCCCCGAAGAGGCTATTCTCTCCGCTGCTCAGGTCCAAAGCATCAAAGGCAGGAGGCAGCTTCATCCTCCTGATCCCTCTCAGATAATCTCCCCACGACAGCATGACCCTACCGTCATCGACCGTGACACCCTCTACGGAAGCCACTTCCTCGCCTTGCGCCAATGACTTCTGAGCAGACTGTTCCAGCCGACTCACGATATAGTCTCTGAAGCTGCCACTACCATCTTCATTGAGTCTAAGCTCCCGTCCCTCCTCATCTTCGAGTGCAAGGGAGTTGAGGTATTGATGGAATGGGCGTGCGAGCTTCTGTGCCAACGCCTGCTCCTGCTCCGTCATAGTGCCGGAGACTTCCGCCCTCTTGATACGGAAGTCTATCATCCCCTGCATTACCATTTTGCTATAATCCACGACATCGGCATACTGCCATTCGTAAGCCATATCGGCATGGTCGAGGTTGGTGATGGGGCAGTAGGCAGACACTGCAAATACTTTGCTACTTGCCGGTGCCGCTCCGAGCTCTTTCAAGAATGGTAAGTAGTCTTCGGCATCTCCCGTTGCTCCAAGCAGTGCACTCATAGCCCCACCGGCACTCGTGCCGTTTGAGACGATCCGCTCTGCCGACCCCGGCATCAGGCTATCGTTATAACGCAGGTACGCAACTGCGGCTTTCAGGTCTACTATGCCCGCAGGGGCTTTACCATAATACCCTATCTCGTTGCTATACAATGTCCGCCCTCGGACTCCGGCAGAAGCCACCACATACCCCCGTGCGAGAGCAAGGAGTGCGACATTTGGTGTATTCTTGCGCTCATCGAGTCCCGCAACGATAGGCAATGCCGGCATATATCCTCCGACATTGTTCGGAAAAAATATCGGGGCGGTATCCGCATCGTATCTCCCGATAGTACCTCCATTGCAGTAAGCCTCCGGGATATAGATATTCATATATTGGTACTTTGCATCTACCGGGTTGCTGACATATACAATCCCTTCGTAGGCTCTGTAAGCTATCGGGGTACCATCTACCGTATCCGTCTTTACGCTGTACCTGTCTATATCAAAGGACAGTGATATCTGTCCCTCCGCATTGATCATCCCGAGGAATACAAGCAAAATCGCAGACAATCCAATTTTTCCGTACTTCATATTACACAAGTCGCTTTTGAGTTATTATTTTATCCCCTTTGACTTACCAATACCTCAAACGTTTATAACCGGAGAAAAACAAAATGAAGGGGGCATGTGGGAACTACACCGTGCATAAGATAGGTATTCTATCTCTCAATTCCTATCACCCTCCTTTCCCTCACCGATACCTTGGGACTTCGGAGTCTGTGAGCTACCTGGCAGATACCGAACTTAGTCACATACCGTAACAAACTTCTCGAAAATGGGAGGAGAACTCATATTCGACTCCTGAAAAGTAATTTTCCATCCCCGATTATTACTTTTCCGGGGCGGAAAAGTAGTTTTCCACCCCGGAAAACCACTTCAGATACGGAAAAGGTGAAGTTTTGATCCGGTAAAGTATTTATTCTCTGCAATAAGGGGGTAATCCCTGACTCGGCACGGACGACAGGACAAAAACGAAAGTTCGGCAAGCTCTACCGACCTTGCCGAACTTCACTTCCTAAGCAGCACACTCAGGTGTGCACTCTTTTCTATCTACCCTCTTGCTTCATGAGGTCTGCATCAACCATGAAAGAGTACTTCGTGTATGATCTCCCCTACGGTCGGGTGCGGGAATACGTGACGGCGGAACTCCTCGACCTTCGAGCCGTCTGCGATAGCTATACCTGCAAGCATTATCAACTCCGATGCAGGGTTGCCGATCATATGACAGCCTATTACCGTATCGTCGTCGTCCACAATTATCTTGCAGAGGCCATTTCCCCCTTCATTTTCTACAACGAAACGGCCTGCGTATGCCATCCCGAGGCGGAGGACCCGGTACGACTCTCCCTTAGCCTTCAGATCCTCTTCCGTACGTCCCACACCCGCTATCTCTGGATGGGTATAGACGACCCCAGGGATTGCGCTGTAAGACATGGGATCATCTGCGCCTCCTACGATATGATTGATCGCCACTTCGCCCTCTCGTATAGCTGTATGTGCCAAGAGAGAGAAGCCCGTAATGTCTCCTGCCGCATAGACTCTCGGGTGCGAGGTCTGCATATATTGGTTCACGATGACGGCGTTACGGTTCATCTCTATCGCCAGTGTCTCAAGTCCCAGCCCCTCGCTCACGGGACGACGCCCCACACTCAGTAGTATGCGCGATGCCGCGATCGCTTCGACCGATCCGTCCTGTCGTTCCACAGTCACGGATGTCGGAGAGACCTCGGTGACTTTAGTATTAAGGTAGAACTTTACTCCCTTCTTTTCATACTCTTCTCGTAGCATGGCTGAGGTCTCTTTGTCCATCGCCCCGAGGATTTCAGGCATCATCTCGACGACAGTCACGGGTACACCCATGCTGGTGAATATACTGGCGAACTCCATCCCTATGACCCCGCCACCGATAATCACGATATCGGCGGGAAGTTCTTTCGCATCCAACGCCTCACGACTCGTCCAATACTCTACGGTATCTATGCCCTTGATCGGAGGGATGACCGTCTCGCTACCCGTAGCTATCAGTATATGCTTGGCGGTATATGTATCTTCTCCGGCAACGATACGTATGAGGTCGCCCTCCTCTCCCGCAAGAGTGGCAACGGCGTTCACGGTGGTGACACCTGCCGCTTCGAGCTTCATGGCAACCCCTGCCGTAAGTTTCTTGACAATCTTGGTCTTACGTGCAGCGATACGCTTATAGTCTGCCGAGAGCTCTCCCTCAACCTTGATGCCATACTTGGAGCTATCGCACATCTCATCATACAGATTGGCGGAGTGAAGGAGCGCTTTCGTAGGGATACACCCTTCATTGAGGCAGACACCTCCTACCTTATTCTTTTCAAAAAGGATGGTCTTGAGACCATGACCGGCAGCCATCGCTGCCGCATTGTAACCGGCAGGTCCCCCGCCGATGATCGCAATGTCGAAGTTCATATCAGTATTCAGTAGTAACTATTTAGGTGAATAATAAATTCGGTCAAGTACATATTTAATTCTCTTTGCCCTCATAGATGAGTGTCTGTCTCCTATCCGGAGCAAATATCTGCCGTGCCACTTCGTGAACACTCTCGGGAGAGACTTCATCAAGACGTCGGCAGGCTTCGTCGATCCCCTTGAATGTCCCGAAGTGCAGAAGCTGCTTGCCAAAGTTCAGGAAGCGGCTCTCTCGCTGCTCGGTAGACATAGCGAGCTGTCCCTTTATCTGTTTGACCCAGGCACGAAGGGCATTGGGTTTGAGCCCATGTTCGATCAGGTGCAACAGTTCTGTATCGATGGCACGACGAGCCTTCTCGGCATTGGTCGGGTCGCTGCCGTAATAAATCTGCCACCACCCGGTATCGGAGAGGGAGGTGAGACTGCCTTCGACATTGTACACCCACCCATGGCGTTCGCGCAACAATAGGTTGAGACGAGCAT
>JBHBLB010000047.1:0-43496 GCA_041791495.1 Porphyromonas sp. | reverse complement strand
CCTCTTACCTCTAACGAGATATATAAGATGGTCGTCTCTTCATCTGCCGGAAGATTTTATGTAGGGGAGGAGAGGGCAACGATGGTCATCTCTCGGATGCTGAAAGGAGACATGCTGATCAGCATGAGCGAACAGAAGAGAGAGATGTACAGAGAGATATACAGGAGGGTGCTCGAGCAGATTGAGCTCAATCC
Organism: Porphyromonas sp.; assembly: GCA_041791495.1. Taxonomy (GTDB): domain Bacteria; phylum Bacteroidota; class Bacteroidia; order Bacteroidales; family Porphyromonadaceae; genus Porphyromonas_A. Next base: position 43,302 of record JBHBLB010000047.1, on the reverse strand, counting down.
CGGGATGCCCCTCTGCAATATAGTTATCGATGTTGTAAGTCAGCCGGCACCCAAGTTCTACCTTACACCACAATCGGCAAAAATAATCATACACCAGATTAAAGCGAGATGCAGAGAGAAACGAAGAGAGAGATGCTGACAAGGGATATAGCTATAATTATTTGTGTAGCATCTGTTGTGTTATGTTTCGTGCCCATACCTCTTGAAGAGGTTGGGGTCTCTTCCACATCCTCTCAATTTTCGATATAAGGGATAAGCTCCTTTACAGTAGATTGATATCAACATCGTCTTTATGTGATTCTTCCTCCTGTTCACAGACACTTACAAGCCCAAATTGAACCAGGTTTGATATGCGCGTTTCGTCATCGAAATCTACAATATCCCCATACATCATACTTCTTGTCAAAGTCGTATTATCGCAATATCTTTACTTCTGTAAAGTAATACCTGAAGAGATATTCTATTATGCTTGGAGCTATCATAGGAGATATTGTGGGATCTCGATTTGAATTCAATAACACGCATCGAACAGACTTTGACCTCTTTACCTCACAATGCGGATATACAGACGATACAATATGTACCATAGCAGTAGCAGATGCTATACTGCAAGGACAAGATTTCGGTAAAACGTTGCATGAGTGGTGCAACCGCTATCCTAATCCCATGGGAGCGTATGGGGGCCGCTTCTCTATGTGGGTGCACTCACCTACTCCTATGCCATACAATAGTTTTGGGAATGGCTCTGCCATGAGAGTAGCCCCATGCGGTTGGCTGGCAACGAGAGAAGAAGTACTGAATAGTGCTATTGCATCTGCCAAATGCACCCATAATCACCCCGAAGGTATAAAAGGCGCAATGTGTATAGCAGACTGCATCTTTGCGGCACGCAACTATACTGATAAGGATAAGATCAAAAACCTTGTAACTACGGAGTATGGCTATGATCTCGGGATGACCTGTGACGAAATCAAACGGCATAATCCCTTCGATGAGACTTGCCAAGTGACAGTCCCTCAAGCAATAGTATGCTTCCTCGAAAGCGAGAGTTTTGAGAGTGCTATTCGGTTCGCTGTCTCCATCGGAGGAGATAGCGATACTATTTGTGCGATGACTGGTAGCATCGCAGAAGCATTCTATGGGATTACTTCAGAGATAAAGGACCAGGCAATGAAGTACTTGCCAAGCGAAATGAAAGAAGTATTAGCTTCGTTTGAAGTAAAATACGGTTGCCACTCAATTAAGTAACGCCTTAGCGAGACTCGACAACAAGTTTGATCAGATCTACTTTATTACCTGTCGTCCTCACGATACGGAAGACAAAGTGAGGAGGAATACGCACCTCTTCTCCCCGTTGGGGAAATCCCTGGTAATAGTCGATTATAAGACCGGAAATAGTCTTGTACTCGTCTGATGTAGGGAGATCGAGTCCTTCAAAACTATCATTTACATGTTCGACTTCTGCTCTGCCAGAGATGATATACTGTCCCTCACCAATTTTCCTCATGACCACGGACTTGACATCATGCTCATCTTCAATCTCTCCGAATATCTCTTCTACGATATCTTCGAGCGTCACGATCCCGGCAGTTCCGCCAAGTTCGTCTACAACAACTGCAATACTCTTTTTCTTCTGCATCAAAAGCCGCATTACCTTATCGGCAGCCTGCGTCTCCGGAACATATATTGCGGGATTTATATGCTCTTGCCACTTGTCTGACTCCCGGAACATCTCGATAGCGTGAATATATCCGGTGATGTCATCTATAGTCTCTTTGTAAACAAGAATCTTGGAGTATCCGGTAGAGTCAAATATACGGATCAATTCTTCTTTTGGGGTATCAATATTGACAGCTGTAATCTCATTGCGCGGGACAAGGCAATCGCGCACTTTCAGATCCGAAAACTCCAGCGCATTCTGTAGGATCTTTACCTCAGTATTCAATGAGGGTTGGTCTCCCCCTTGCGCATTAGACTCAATATAGTTGTCGAGATCAATGCGTCCGAGTGTATCATTCTTGTCTGCAACTCCCTTAACTCGAAAGATCTTAAACAATAGATTGCTTAGCCATGATGCAAAGATGGCGATCGGGAAAAGGAGAATATAGAGGATAAAAAGTGGAAAAGCAAATGTACGTAACTGCCAGTTTGGATTAAGTTTGGAGACAGCTTTAGGGATAAACTCCGCAACAATGAGTATAAGAATAGTGGAAACGACAGTCTGTATAAGCACCACGACAAAATCATTTGGGATAAACTTATAGAAATATGGTTCCAAAAGTGTGGCCATCAATAGCCCATAAATGACAAGGGCAATATTATTACCGACCAACATTGTCGTGATAAAGAGACCGGGGCGATCGAAAAACACCCCTTGCATACGTGAATATAGATTACCGTGCGACTTATCAAGAGCGATCCGCAGACGGTCTGCAGATACGAAAGCTATCTCACTGGCACTAAAAAATGCTGAAAAAAGCAAGACTACAAATATCCAAATGTATATCATATCTTACACATTTTCGTCATCGGAGCGAGGGTGATAATGTCTCGCTGATCGCAATACTATCTGCTTTATCTGGAGATATATTAAGCGAGTCCTTACGTTTGGGTTTGGGAGTTCCGTCACTGTCAATATCCATATGTCCGAGAGAGGAGAAGATCTCGTACTTGGTCATATTTTGATTGCTCCGGAAGCCATATCGTCCTTGTAGCTCCTGCCCTTCCGATCTTACTATTCGGACATGGGCATTGGAGTAAACCTCCTCTGCATTTTGATCCCAAAATAAGGAACTGGAATAGAACCTTTGTCCTTCCCTATTCATAACCTCTACATTCCCGAGCAGGTGCCACAAGTTTCTTGCTTCATAAAAATAAGCCGTATCTGCCTTGACTGATGCCTGGATATTGAAGAGAGTATCAAACTGTTCGAGATAAATCCCTTCAGGGAAAAACCACTTCTTCTCCGGACGGTCGTAAGTATACCATAACTCTGCCACAAGTTTATACTTAGTAACTCCGGAATCGGAAATAAGGGTCTCCACTCCTCTCGTCATCGTACTGAATTCAAGCGTATCAACTTCACTCTTGAGGGCATCCCCTTTACCGGGTCCGCACGCAGTAAATGACCAAAGGATATATAAAAAAACACCGACACACCCCCAGACATAGGGGCGTGTCAGTGTATTATTTGTCATACGTTTGTGACTATCTTCTGTGTCCACGGTTGTGGGAGATTAGTTACTTGTACGAATAGTTGTAGTTTCTCCAATCCATCCTCCGACAGTGAACGATTGACCTTCTGAGATATCGGGATGCATAAAGACGTCATCCTTGCTCGGATAGTGCGGTCTGTATCTGCTGATCAATTCATTCGCTTTGCCTGCAATAGATGGATCGATAGCCTTAGCACGCTCACACTTATCTACCACGAGACAGTAAACGATGCGTTGAAGTACCGGATCTCCTGGATAGATTGATTGAGCAGTCGCTGCATACATATTGGCGATAAGTACCATTGGTTCGCCAAAGCCTGAGCGTTCTTCCATTGCCTTCAAACACAGCTGACGCGCACGAGAATATGCTCTTTGCTCATAAGCCATAACCGCCATTGCATAGTATGCTTCACCTTTCTGCTGAGGATTAGTACTTAGCTTGATTGCTTCTTCATAGAACTTGGTAGCCTTATCGTAATCCTTCCTTGAAAGAGCTTGACGGGCAATACCAATCGCAGCGTCTACATTGGGAGAGATCGCATAGATATACTCAGCCGCCTTAAAGTAGAGAGGGCTATTATCACACCCTACACGGAGCAGAAGTCCTACAACCATCTCAAGGTAAGCCTGATCCCCCTTCTTTTCATCTATCTTAGGACCAAAGATCTGCTCGACCATATCACAGCTTGCAGCACCACTTGCTCCAAACTGAGTATCAGCATTTGCCTTATATTGAGCGAACATTTGCGCAGATTCCTCATCACCTCTCTCTCTTGCAGCTTGAGCATTAGCGTCAAAGTAGCCTGTAACCATGAGATAGTCGGCAATATATTTCTCTTTGTGTTCAGGTTGCATCATCATCTTTGCCATAGAAGCATAGGCATAAATAGAGAGTGCGAGCGGATCTGTCGCTGCTTTCTTCTCAGCAACAATATCTTTAAGCCAATCATATACGAGAGGATAGTTGGCCTTTGTCTGCAAAAGGTTGATATAGTCCGAAGCTTTGGAAGCAAGAATATAGTCCGTACCTGTATTGGGGTCATCGCCAAAGTACTTGATACGGTTGTCATACATTGCCATTAGCTCGTCGAAGATCTTGGTTTTCTCCTCCTCGGTTTGTGCCTGCGTGTATTTCCAATTCAAGATCTGGGCACCTACGATATAGATATCCTTGGATGCTCCTGGGCAGAGAGTGTATGCCTTTTTCCAAAACTCGTATGCGTCCTGAAAGTTATTGCTCTTCGCATAAGTCTTGAAGAAGGAAATGTTTCTACGACACTCAACACTATCCTGACCCAATCCGTTAGCAGTGGCAGGGTTGTTATTAGTCTGCGCGAATGCAGATACACCGACAAAGAGTGCGGCTGCGATTGAAAGCATTCTGTTCATTTTACTATTACCTTTTGGGTTATTTGAATTTTTTGTCAATAATCACACGCTTAATATATCTTCAACTTTCTGAACCAGATCTCGTTGAAATTGATGCTGAGAGACAGTCTAAGTACATCTTCATTGAAAACTTTCGGAGTAGATGGTAGCCCCTTGACATACTCAAGAGAGAGATTTACATAAGACGTTCTCTCATTGTACACATTGACCGGTAGGCCAACTCCCAAAGAGGCTGTCACTCTGTCAAGCTTTCCGACCGGAGAAATATCTGTATATGATGTAGTATAATTGAGACCACCACGGTATATGATCCTATCAGCATATCGTCTCGAATACATATCTTTCCGGTACTCTGCACCGAGAGCTACCTTATACACATCTTTCAATTCCAATCCGTCATTGGTAAAGATATTGGAGACGCTTCCCCATTTTGTAATTTGGACGTCAGATCCTACGATAAGTTTATCCGCTTTGTTCCAGGAAAGCCCGAAACCCATCTTCATTGGCAACTGAGTACTTGGGCTAAGGGTTTTCTCGGTAATATCTGGTTGGAGTACGGATCCATAGTTATTGTCAATGATAGATGTCAGCCTTGGGGCAATACTCATTGCGGGAGAGAACGTTGCACCTACGATAATGTTGTCCGTCTTGTTCAGGTCTATTCTATACTGGGCACCGAAATCCAACGCCATCCCCTCTACACCAAGTCTATTGATTGTTCGGGTCTTCTTGAGCAACGTGCTATTAGGGACCAATAGCTCGGTATGGGTCACGGCTCCGAAGACATAACGTAGATTGGCTCCAATCGTTAGGCCGCCAAAGGTCTTTGCCCCCAATCCGACATACAGCGATTGTATGGAGCCTTCACCGGAATACTCCTGTTGGAGCGTGTACTGACTACTGTCATCGTTCGTGACAGACGTGAGACGTTGCATCCCGTAACCAGCCAAAGAGAACGGTACTATCCCGGCACTAAATACGAGACGGTCGCGAAATACGGGGAATTGTATGGCAAAATAGTCCAGGTTACCGAGCAGTGCACTCTTAGATACGCTACCATCCGAGTAGCGAGACCAGTTCATCGAGGCACCGAAGTCCATAAGAAATGCAAGAGAGTCCGACGTAGCATAGGCTGCAGGGTTAGCGAAGTTTATTGTTCTCTTGCTTTCGAGCCCTATCGAGACACCGGCCATCCCCTTGTAAGTGACCGGCACAGCATCTGCCAACTGTCCATACCCGAACCTGGTATATGGAGACGATGTGATATCCTGTCCCGACAATGAGAGAGGGCACATCGACAAGGCGAATAGAGCAGACCACAATAGGGTTGATGCCCGTGATATATTTATTCTTGACATATAGTCGTTAGTTATATTAGCCTTAGGAGTAATCTCTTTTAGAAGATACACTATTCAGAATGCAAAGATGCCACTTTTTACCTTTTTGCCAAAATATCTACGCATCTATGCAGTTAAAAAAGCACAACCACATTACTCATCCCGAACCACACAACCCTCTGAAAGGAGCTCGCCGATGACGAAGTTGCTCCCTCCGACAAAGAGGGTAGAAGCATTGACTTCTCGACACTTCGCCATTGCGACATCGAATGCTGCTGCCACACCGGGAGTAGCATCGCCATCAGGCAGACCGACATCGAGGGCGTACGCTCTCAGACGCTCGGCAGGCATCGACCGTTCGCTTCGGGCATTGGTATATATATAATAGGTATTCTCTTTGGGCAGCAACTTCAGTACCGATGCGACATCCTTATCTCCTGCCATACCAAGGAGGCAGACAAGTCCCCCATGAGTCCACGCCTTGAGCTGCTCGGAGATATAGTCCCATGCCCCGGGATTATGGCCCGTATCCAGGACGATGCGAGGGTCGGACTGGCGCACGACTTCGAGACGACCGCGCAGCCCTGTCTCGGCGACACGTTCTATCCCCTCACACACCTGCTTGGGGGAGAGTACATAGCCTTGACGCCCCAGCTCAAGACACGTCGAGAGTACCGTCCGTGTATTCTCTATCTGGTACTTCCCTCCCAACGGCTGACGAACACTCCCGAAGTGGAGCGTCTCCAGAATATGAGTATCCCCCACTCCCTCTCCGACAGACAGCACCTCATCTCCCCTATCGGCTATGATAAGAGGGGCATCGAGCGACAACGCCTTCTGCCTCACCACCTCCAGGACTTCCGTCTCCTTGCTACGCCCGAGTACGACCGGTGTCCCGGACTTGATGATCCCGGCCTTCTCAGAAGCGATCGCTTCGAGCGTCCCACCCAGATAGGCTGCGTGATCGATACTGACATTTGTGATAACACTCACGAGGGGCTTCAGCACGTTCGTACTATCGAGACGCCCGCCCATACCGACCTCTATCACGGCTATATCTACACCCTTATCGACAAAGTACGCAAAAGCCATCGCTGTCGTAAGTTCAAAGAAAGAAGGATTGAGGTCTTCGGGGATACGAGGCCGTATCTCCTCCACGAACTTTGTCACATACTCCGTAGGGATCATCCTGCCATCGATACGGATACGTTCCCTGAAGTCCACCAGATGAGGCGAAGTGAAAAGCCCGACACTGTATCCTGCTCGTTGGAGTATCGAGGCAAGCATATGTGAAGTAGAGCCTTTGCCGTTTGTCCCGGCTATATGTATCGTCTTGAGGGCCTTATGAGGACTGCCGCAGAGTCCAAGGAGAGTCTCCACTCGTTCGAGTCCGGGCTTGTACGCACTGCTGCCTTGATGTTGAAATACAGGCAAGGCATTAAATAAGTAGTCTATCGTTTCTTCGTAAGTCATATCCAACTAATCTGCCGATTAAGCGTACAAATTTACTCTTTTATCCCCAATCCGATACGCATCATCGGAGCGGTCCAATGACAATATGGTAAGAGGGGATCTCTCACTTGCGGTTATAAACTTTCGGACATCGGGATGTGAAGTGGTTTTCAACTCTTGAAAGTTAGTTTTCAGCAGCGGGAAATTACTTTTCAGCCCCTGATGATTGGTTTTCAGCCCCTGAAAACAACTTCAGATACGGTAGAAGACCGTTTCAGTATGGCATCTTCACCACTTCTCAAGCCGAAAAAGCAAAAGGGAGACTGTGCCATAAGTCGATCCACGGCACAGTCTCCCTTTCTATGTATCTATTACCAACCCGAGGGATGACTACTCGGTCACACGCGAAAGACGATAGATAGGCTTCCCATCGGCCAGTGTCAGACCCGGCTTGAGGCTACCGCTCTTGATGTCATAGACGTACACGGTGGCGTTCCCATCCTTTTTGTTGGCACCGATGTACGCTTTCCCTCCATCCACAAGAACCAACTGTGGGAAGTTGCCTACGCCGAAAGGTATATCAAGATTGGTAACAGCTCCACTATTGAGATCAAGCAGGATGAAGTAGAACATATAGGGGTTCACGTTGGCATCCCAGACCTTTGTCCCTGCCGTGTGCATCGGGTCTTGCATATAGAGGATAGCTTTGCCGTTGCCGATATAGTTCATTGTGACGATCTTCCCTCTCTCCTTTGTGTAGCCGTCATAGCTCTTGTCAAACTCCATTGCACCGGCTTTCACTCTGAATATATGTCCGCGCTGCGCCGTGGTAGATCCTTCTCCTTCGAGCACCGTCATGGCAGAGAGATAGTAATCGCCCTTCTCATCGAAGAAGGTCTTACTTTGAAACAACTCTCCGAAGGCAGTGGTAGTCATTTCTTGCGCTCTATCCTCCTCGACTACCTTGAGTACCGACATATCTGTCGGGCTGATGAAGACCATATAAAACTTATTGCGCTCCGTCTTTCCCTTATAGCAGAACGAGTACATCACCTTATTGTCAGCTTTACGATAGGCAGCTACGCCAGACGTATTGAACTTCTCTCCTTTAGCTGTATCGGGATTAGGGAGTGCAAGCTCGCCCTCGGCAATGATACTTAGGTCATCGGTATTTACTTTGACCCATAAGATCTTGTCCGCCTTACCGTTGGAACCTATCAGGAGAAGCGTCTTGTCGTCCAGCCAAACGTGAGTATGTCTGCGGTCTTTCAGCTGAGTGAAGGGAATTTCCTTGACAACCTCAAGGTTCGCCTCACCGATGACATACTTACCGAAGCGGGCATTCTTCGTTACGGCATAGGCATACTTGCCCTTTTGCATTATACTTGGCGGTATCTTTTCCGAGAGATCGGCACCCTTCCCGACGAAAGAGATCTCACCGCTTTCGAGGGTACTGGTACGCTGGACAAGCATATTGACGGATCCCATACCGATAATGGCATCGACAGGGCTCCAGACTTGAAAGTATTGCCCCTCCACCGTTGGGGTGGGCGTAGGTGAGTTTTTGCTATCGCCACAGGCAAAGAGCGAGAAGGATACAAGCAACAGCGATAGTGCTTTAAGTGTCATTTTTTTCATTTCAATGGATTGTGTTAGTGAATAAATGCTCTAAACTTGCAGAAGAGAGCCCTACCGGGCTTCTGTAACATATAGTTGTCGTAGAGTTTTTGGTCGAATATATTGTTGCACTCTAAGGAAAGTGTATACCTCTCTTTGCACCAACCCCAAGTGACGGATAGGTCATTGCTCAGCTGCGAAGGGATACTTACCTTGGACGCCTTCGTGCCGAAAGCCTCCCATGTGAGATAAAACCAATGCACATACCTGGTGGTAAGGCTCACTCGTAGGGTACGGTCTCGGAGCCCGAAAGGGTTGCGTCCGACGAGACTCTGCTCCCAGTTGGCATAGAACCAGGGACGGTTCGGCATCCTGTTACCGTAGGTCACGTTGGGGCGTCCGTTCGGGAGAGTCTTCGATTTATTTCGTTCGTCGATAAAGGTAACGTTGAGTAGCGACCTGAATAGGTCATTGTAGTCGTACTGTACCTCACCTTCGCCCCCAAGCACCGTAGCCGCAGTGACATTACTATACTGACCTTCTCGTTCATTGAGCGATAAGCGCAGGATATAGTCCTCCACCTTTCGAGCAAAAGCTGTGGCTTCGTATCCGACGGTGTGCCCTGGGGACGGTGACCAAGTACCGTAAAGCCCTATATTTATATTGTGTGATGACTCCGGGCGAAGCGCAAAGTTGGGCAGGATTGTCTCACCATTTCCGAGAAACTCCCGGGCGACGGGCAAGCGATAACTATGCTCGTAAGAGACCTTTGCCGCCAAAAGGTCGGAAAAGGCATACCTCGCTCCTGCGCCATATCCGATATTGTTCCTCGTCGCAATGGGCTTGACGTTTCGGATCCCCGTAAGCCAAGGCAGATCGGTTTGCTTAAGAGCTGAGTGGAATACGTAATCTTTCAGGAATAGGATCAGGTTGAGCCTATCGTCCCATAGGTGAGCGTTGTACGAAAGTCCGAATATATGCTTCGACATATAGTCATTTGTCGACACGAACTCCGTATCGTAGTCGTCATGTATCCTATTGTCGGACCCGGTGAAGAGGTAGTTAAAGTTGAGCGATTGCCGCGAATCTATGGTGTACTGTATATTCGCACGCACCATCCGGTTAGGTCTGTGATAATGGCGTATCGTACGATCTCTACCCCTCACTTCGCTAAAGTGAAAGGGAGCCCAGGAACCATCCCACGAATACGTACGGAAAGTGGTATCGACAAGCATCGAATGGTCTATCGTATGTGACGCATATAGATTGAGAGTTAAGGGCAAAGATGCGATACTGTGCTTACGGTATCGTGCAAAGAACCCCAAGGAGTAACCCTCTCTTTTGGCTTGCCCCACCACTATATCCTGACGCAGCCCGGTCTGGATCTCCTTATCTTCGGTGTGAGCAGTCATCCCGACGAAGAGTTCGTCTGCCCACGGACGCTTCATGACCCCGACCTCTACTTTGCCCAAGTAGGACTTGTAGCCATCGTGAAAGCGTCGGAAGTCTCTCCGCACATACTCCCCTTTTTCCTTATCCCATATCTCTACATCTCTCATGATGTAGTCGTTTTGCGACAAGACTGCACCAAGTGTGCCACGCAATGTGAGTCCGCTTCGAGGCATAATGTACTGTGCATTGAGATCCCCCCTATAAGTATGGAACGAACCTGCGCTCACCGACACATCGGCATAGGAGCTCTGGCTTCGCTTTGTCACTATATTGATCGCCCCACCAAGCGCATCTTCGCCCAGTTCCGGTGGCACAACACCCTTGTACATATCCACACGCTCCAGCATGGCAAGCGGCAGATTTGCAAGCGAAGCACCGCTACCGTAAGCAGAGAGAGGCACACCATCGACGAAGTAACGCACAGCATTGCCCGACAGTCCATTGATAGAGAGGTTGAAGTCTGACCCAATCCCTCCGGTCTCTCTTATATTTATCCCTGCGGCACGCTTAACAAGAAGGGAGAGGCTGCCGGTACTGCCTGCTGCCGAACGCACGTCTATACTTTGGGCCGAATAGGCTCTCCGTCGCATCCTGTCACGCTCCGTGGCACTCTCCACCTGCACCGTGGCGAGCTTGTGAGCGTACTCACGCAAGACAAAGTCAAGCCTGCGGGCTTCCTTGAGGTCGATCTTATGTTGCGCCTCAATATATCCCACATGAGAAGCCGTAAGGATGTACTCGCCCACGGGAAGCAGGATGCGATACTCCCCTGCCCCATCTGCCACGGCACGATACGCCCCGGGGGACACAGAGACTCTGGCTCCGGGGACGGCTTCGCCCCATTCGTCCAGCACCCGCCCCATGACGGTCATAGGAGCTTGTGCCAACGCAGGCAACACAAAAAACAGGCACAGCAATAGCTGTACTGACTTATACCAACGCATTAGATGTAAAAAGTATTTTGGTCTTCCTATATCGACACTGCCTCCTAACCCCGAAAGGCAAATGTCATCCTATACAAAACATCGGCAGGTTTCCTGACTTGCTCTATCCTCGCGCCTTACCTTCCCATCACAACTTTATGACAGTGGTTATATCAGACTGGCGTACCGGGACTTGATTTAGAGCTTACAGTAGCGGGCACTGTCCCGGACTTTCACCGGGTTCCCTCAAACACAGCACCGAGAATGCATGGACTGTGTTCACCAAATGTTACTACAAAGGTAACACTTTACTTCAATCCTTACAAAACGGACTTCGGAGTCGGACGATGGAGGGAACATACTCTCCGATGTCAATATCCGGCTTCGGAGAGATACATTTCCCGTTTCGGAAATACTCTCAACGGTATCTGAAATACTATTCCGCAGCTGAGAACTAATTTTCAGTCGCGGAATAGTAATAATCAGGGGCAGAAAAGTAACATCCCGCCCCTGAAAATAACTTCACGTCCGATGAGGTAAAAGTTTGGGACCGCACGGATTACATTTCGCTCCCGATCCCTGAACAAAAGTGAGCAGGTCAAAGCCGGTGCACGCCCTACGAAGGGATCCTACCGGTCCCATATCTTTCCCTGGGAAGTTCATATTGGTGGTTTTCCGCCATCCAAGTAATGGTTTATCGCCATATAAGTGTTATCTTTGTGAAATAACTAAAAAACATAATTTTCTTATGAAGGCTAAGACGTTATTGTACGCATCAATGCTTATCATCTTCCTCACAGGTTGCTTCGGATCAGGGGGGAAGCAGACGCCTTTTGAGGCAAGTGGACGTGCTCTTCAGCTGGTGGCGGTCATACCGGATAGTTACGACTCTCAAGAGTTTAGAGATACTATTGTCCAAGCCTTTGCAGGTCCCATAGGGGTTCTCCCGCAGTTTGAAACAACTGCTGACCTGATGTTTTCGACCCATAGCGGGTTCTCCAAGCTATTCAAGATATTTCGCAACATCTTATATATCGATATCGATCCGGAGAAGTACACACGTGTGGGATTTCACATATCCAGAGATGAGTTTGCCGCAGGGCAACTGATCGTGACAGCCAAGGCACCTTCCCTTGAGGAGATGGTGAGTCTGCTGAGTGGGAAAAAGGACTTCCTCAGCGACTTGTATTATAAGGAAGAGTTGTCGCATCGCTGTAAAGAGCTGGTCCATACCTATTCGTCCAAGATGGCGAAGATGATAGAGGACTCTATCGGCGGGGTAACAGCCAATCCCATTGAGGCAATAAAATATGTAACGGGCAGGAAAGGGTTCGTGTGGGGCTCGACCCAAGACCCCAAAGGACGTATAGATGTAGTGGTCTATGACTTCCCTTATACCGATTCCAATACGTTCAATATAGACTACCTTACCCGAAAGAGGGATTCCGTAATGATGGAAAACATCCACGGGGAGTACAAGAACTCATTTATGTCTACGGAAAAACGGATCACTCCACAGTTTCGCGCCTTTACCTTCAATGGCAGCTACCGAGCAGAGATGCGCGGGCTATGGCAGATGGAAGGCGATATGATGGGTGGACCGTACGTGATGCATGCCGTCGTAGATGAGAGCAACGACAGAGTGATTGTCGTTGAGACATTCGTATATGCCCCGGCAACGAAGAAGCGCAATCTGCTCCTCAACGGCGAAGCTGTACTATACACCCTGCGACCGATCGGCACAGAGGTAACCCCGCTATCCGTAAGAGCCTCGGCCCAATAAACTTCTGACACTTAGACACATCCAATATATCGTAAACAGCTAATACGACTTATGATTAAAATAGGTATAACACACGGCGATCACAACGGCATAGGCTATGAAGTAGTAATGAAAGTGCTCTCCGACCCGGCTATCTTTGAGCTATTCACGCCCGTATTCTATGGTTCGCCACAAATACTCTCTTACTACCGAAAAGTACTGGACATCAATATATCGACGGCAATCAATATCATCAAGAATGGGAGTGAGGCTCAAGACGGACTACTAAACATCGTAGCCACGGACGAGCAAGGGATAGAGGTCAAAGTCGTACCGGGCGAAGCGTCTCGCTATGCCGGTACCCTTGCCGCTCGCGCCCTGCTGGATGCCCGACGTGACATCCTCGCCGGACATATCGATGCCGTGGTGACCGCTCCTATCAATAAAGATACGATACAGTCCTCAGACTTCACCCACAATGGACACACAGAGTTCTTCAGCGAACCGTTTGCCGAGCACACCCCTATGATGCTCTTCGTCTCGGGAGACCTGAGAGTGGCTATGGCGACAACGCACTGTCCGTTGAGAGAGGTGCCTTTCCTGCTGACCAAAGAACTGATCTACGACAAGATTTCTCAGTTAGAACAGACACTAAAGGTGGACTTCGGGATCATTAAGCCCCGTATAGCCGTGCTTGGGCTAAACCCACACAGTGGAGAAAACGGTCTACTCGGAGCCGAAGAGATCAACGTAATCACCCCTGCACTTGAAGAGGCTTGGCGCAACGAGATATTCGCTTTCGGTCCCGTCTCCCCCGATAGCTTCTGGGGTAATCATCAGTATGAGAACTTCGATGGGATACTGGCCATGTATCACGATCAGGGATTGATCCCATTCAAACTTATGGCAATGGAGGTCGGAGTCAACATAACTTCAGGGCTACCTATCGTACGGACATCTCCTGATCATGGCACTGCGTACGATATCGTAGGCGAAGGGAAAGCGAGCGAAGACTCTATGCGTAATGCCATCTACCAAGCAATAGATATACTCCGCTCACGACAGAGATACAACGAGGCTACGGCAAACCCTCTACGGAAACGGTTTGTGGAGCGAGGCAATGATAATGTCAAGCTCGATCTTACCAGCGACCCGGAAGAGACATTCAACTAACCTCCGCAGGCAGAGACCGAGCAAACCCTACTTCATCACACAATATAATAACCCATTACAGCTATGTTTAAAGACAAAACAATCGTCTATACCTCCGGTACTTTCGATATGTTTCACTACAATCATCTGAGAATGATTAACTATGCGAGAGCATTAGCTGACATACTTATCGTCGGTGTGAGTACAGACGAACTCGTAAAGACCTACAAGCCTGCTCCTATTATCCCTTTCAATGAAAGAATGCAGATCATAGAAGCTCTACGAACTCCGGACATCGTAATACCACAACACTCCTTGAACCATACCGAAATCGTAAAGAAACTCAATATAGATGCTTTCGTGGTAGGCGATGACTGGTACGGAAAGTATGACTATCTCAAGGAGCTTGGCGTACAAGTCTTCTATTTCCCATACGGAACGGGAGTATCCACAACGGAAATCAAGCGTACCGTACACGCGTCTTACGAAATGCAGCTGGCGCATGAGCGACAGGCAAAGCCCGAAAAGCTCGAAGAGCTTGACTGATTATGAAGTCCATCGTATCCAAAAGAAACGTACTCATCACCGGAGGAACGAAAGGGATAGGATTGGCTGTCGCTAATGCCCTTGCGCCACAATCTGCCGCTCTCATCCTTACTTACAGCAATGATGAAGTGGCAGCGGAGGAAGCAAGATGTGCACTCATCGGAGCTTTCCCCCAATTGGATGTAAAGCTGGTTCGGTGCGATGTGACGGAGAAAGGTGCAGCTGATGTCCTCGCAAAGCGTATGGAAAAGGAAAACTTCGTGCCCGATCTGATGATCATGAACGCAGGTGTCACGAACCGAAAGTCGCCGTTTGAGATCTCCGAAGAGGAATGGATGGCAGTCTTCCAGGGAAACATCCACTTCCCGATGCAACTGATTAGGGTAATGGTACCGAAGATGTCTCCCGGAAGTGCTATCATCTTCACCGGCTCGATGATGGGTGTCTATCCGCATTCTATGTCTCTTTCGTACGGAGTAACGAAAAGTGCGGTACACAGTCTCGTACAAAACCTTGTCAAGCACCTTGAACCTTATGGAATACGTGTGGCAGGAGTGGCTCCAGGATTTGTAGATACAGAGTGGCAGAAGGGAAAGGCTCCGTCCATACGTCGCAATATCGAAGCCAAAGTAGCACTTCACCGCTTCGCTTCTCCTGAAGAAGTAGGCAATGTCTTCCGCATGATTGCAGATAATGACTACTTTAATGGTGATATCATCACGCTTTCGGGTGGTTATTCATATCAGTAAAAGTATATGGACGAACAAAACAAAGAATATCTGAGTTCGCTAAAGTCGATCGAAACGGAGAACTACTTGGACCGGAAGTTTTACCGACCGATTGGGTTTAAGATCGCTCATGCCATACGAAATAGCGGTATAACTCCGAACGCAGTCACTATAGTGAGTATCATCGTTGGGGTAGCTAGCGCAAGTATGTTCTACTATACCGAAAACATCGTCCTAATCTTAGCAGGTATCTTAGGGATGGTATGTGCCAACATCCTGGACTGCGTCGATGGACAGTTGGCTAGACTTACCGGTATCAAGTCGGAGATCGGTCGTATTTTAGACGGAATAGCCGGAGACTTATGGTTTATTACTATATACGGTGCCGTATCTCTGCGGATCTATCATGAGACAGGTCATTTATGGATATTCGGAATAGCTGTACTGTCAATGCTATCGCACTTTACCCAAGCTGCGCTTACGGACTACTACAAGACCCTGCACCTTTATTTCGTAAGCACGGAGAAAGGAAAAGAATTTGAGACTCCGAAATCAGTAAAAGAGCGACTTGATGCTATGCCGACCAGCATTTATAAGGCTTTCACATACCTATACTTTTACTATACACAGCTACAAAGTCGTCTCACACCCCAGTTAAAGGCGATGATGGAAACGATAAACGAATATTTTCCTGATAATAAAATCCCTGAACCTTTGCGGTTGATGTATCGTCGCGGAAGTATCATCGTGATGAAGAGTATCGATTTGCTGACTTTCAATGGCCGATCTTTGCCACTCTTTTTGATATTGCTTACAGGACAGACATGGCTATATTTCTTGTACGAGATACTATTCCTCAACATCATCTTGGTAGTCTCTCGTAACCAACATGAGGCACTATGCAAGTACTTTACGCTTGAAATTCAGAAAAACTAACCCTAACTATGATAAAAAAGGAGGTAATAAGTGTAGATGACTTGGCAGACTTTATCGGCCCGTTCTTCGAAAAAAAGATTGGGCGAAAAGTAGGGCACTATCTACTTAACCTATTACGTATTAACAAAATCAACAATATACACAGTACTTACTTCGATCTTAGAGGAGCAGATTTCACGACAGCAGCTCTCAACCATCCGGACATTGATGTGTCATATAAGATACACGGCAGCGACAAGCTCGAAAAGATGAAAGCGGAAGGAGCATTCATCGTGGTGGCCAATCATCCATTCGGCGGACTGGATGGGCTAATGCTGATTGATATTGTAGGTAGCATTCGCTCAGACTTTAGGGTAGTTGCCAATAAGTTTTTGACACACATCAAAGCCCTGGAAGAGTCATTCATTCCGGTCGTTCCGCGACAGAATAAGGCAAACTACACTCATGATCCGGCTAAAAATATCAACAGCCTCAGACTGGTATCTGAACATCTCAGCGAGGGAAAGCCGATAGGGTTGTTTCCTGCAGGGGGCGTGGCAAACGTAAAGTTCGGAAATGCGGAAGGGAATGAACAGACCTGGCAACTAAGCAGTATACGTATTATCAAAAGTGCAGGCGTACCAGTCTACCCTCTTTACTTCAATGGGGAGAACTCTTTTGCGTACAAACTTCTGAATCGTATCAGCTACAATCTCACGGCACTTAAGACTCCGTCCGAACTCTTTAATAAACGCGGTGAAAAAATTGACGTATATCTCGGTGACCCCATACCGGCAGACGAGATCTCAGGGTTCAAGAGCAACAAGGAGTTGAGGGACTTCTTGATGAAAAAGACATTGACACTGCGCAAGAAGTATACCAAGGCTGCTCTAAAACAAAGATAATACAATCTACACAGGAAACCGGACAACCAAACGAACACCAATGAAGGTAAGCAAAAGCACAATATTTTATTCCATACTAATGTTACTGGTGATATTGGTTCTATGGCTGATATCGTCACTATCGACAGATGCTACTGCACCGATAAGTAACACAACCTCTTTGCTTTCCAAAGTCACTCAGAGCTTCGATACGTTCCTTGAATTTGTCCACGAGCACCTAACCTCCCAGTTTGGGCTTCTGCTTGCGCAGATTATTATTATTCTCTTTTTCGCTCGACTTGTTGCGTGGGTGTTTACTAAAATAGGGCAACCTTCGGTCATAGGAGAGATACTTGCAGGTATCATCCTTGGACCCTCGGTGTTGGGACTACTCTTTCCTGAAGCATTCCAAACCCTTTTCCCCTCCAAGAGCTTGCACAACATTTCTCTTCTGAGTCAGTTCGGACTCATCCTCTTTATGTTTGTCATAGGGATGGAGCTGGAGATCTCTGAGATAAAGAAACGGTTTCGCAAGACGCTCATCATCTCGCACGCCGGTATTATCATTCCATTCATTTTAGGTGCGGTTACGGCTCTTTTCCTCTTTGAGGACTATGGAGCCGAGGGGTCGGATCTATTCTCCTTTGCGCTCTTCATAGGCATCTCGATGAGCATTACCGCTTTCCCTGTGCTAGCCCGTATAATCCAAGAGAAAGGAAAGATGAATTCCCACATCGGCATACTCTCTCTCGCCAGTGCTGCTAACGGAGACATTACAGCATGGTGTCTCATCGCGGTGATCATGGCAATCGCACAAGCAGGCTCAGCTATGAGCGCACTCTTTACTGTACTCTTCGCTCTGTTGTATATCCTTGCTATGTTTTTTCTGGTACGCCCTCTATTCCGGCTTGTCGGGAAGCTATACAACAATTCCGAAGTACTCAATAAAGGAGTTATCGCCGGCATATTCCTGACTCTTCTCATTTCGGCTTATCTTACGGAGATACTCGGCTTGCACGCTCTCTTCGGTGCATTCATCGCCGGGGTGGTAATGCCGGAGAACATCAAGTTTCGCCGTCTGCTGACCGAGAAGGTCGAGGACGTCTCTCTCTCCATATTCCTTCCGCTATTCTTCGTTTCGTCAGGTCTTCAGACCCAGATCGGATTGCTCAACTCGACCACTCTATGGTTGATCACCTTAGGTATCACTTTGGTTGCCATTATCGGTAAGCTCGGAGGGACATACATTGCGGCAAGGGTGACCGGCGAGTCTAAGTACGACAGTCTCTACATGGGGATACTGATGAATACTCGAGGGCTTATGGAGCTTGTCGTGCTCTCTATGGGTTACCAGCTCGGTATACTCTCCCCTATCATTTATGCCATGCTTGTACTGATGACACTCGTCACTACATTTATGACTACCCCATTGATTGACCTCACGAATAAGCTCTGGCGTACCCACAAGACCCAGGAAGCATCTCACGATAAGCAGTCGAAAGCGATGAGGATACTCTTCTCATTCGGGCGCAATTCCATGGGAGTGCTTATGCTTGACCTGGTCCATACATTCTTCTCAAGCAAAGGGGACAGCGTAGAGACGACAGCTATGCACATGACTGTCGGTAGCGATGTCAATCCGATGCAGGCGGAGCATTTCAGAGAGGTAAGTTTCGCTCCTATCAGGATAGCAAGTCAGGAGCGAGGGATGACGGTCTCCGAGCGTTATGAAGTGACAGACAATCCCGTTCAAGCAATCATGCAAGCGACCATTTCCTCTGGCGCCGACCTTCTCCTCATAGGGGCTCCGATCGACCTCTCGCGTCTTCCCGAGGACGAAGAGATAAGTAAGCTCCATCGGAGCGTAGTGGGTAAGGTAGGATATCCGTTTGCGAAAGCCGGCATTCTCTTTAACATGGGTAGGCTTCTTAGAGACAAAACCAAGTTTTTCATAGAAAATACCAAAGACTCTGTCGGGGTGGTCATCGACGGAGGCCTCAAAGGAGTCGCCAAACGGATATGTATCGTGCATGACCATGACGCACCGGAGGTAGAGCAATACGCACACCTCGTCAATGGGCTCCTGCAATATAGCGAAGCCGAGAAGGCATACATCGCTATCGGAAACAGCAAGGAGACAGGCAAGACATCCCTGCTCTACGACACAGAAGTCGTACATCACCAATCACTATCAAGAGTACTCCTCGAGGGATATGACCTACTCCTGATCCCCTACAAAACATTCCAGAAGCTATCGGTATCTGACCCTGATCTGCTCTCTTTCATACCGACGACTCTACTTTTGCACTCCCGCCGAGGGGTGCCTTTCGTCAAGAAGCCCTAATCATCCGTAAGCCTATCCTCTATATGAAGTACCTACTCATCGCCAACCCCGTATCAGGCTCTAAAGCGACAAGGACGAAAGCATACGAAAAGACGGCACTTGCGCTCCTCAATGCAGGACACGAAGTACGTCTCATCACTACCGCCTATCCCGGTCATGCGACAGAGATAGCACAACAGGCGAGAGAGTCTGATATCGATGTCGTATGTGCCATAGGTGGGGACGGCACGGTCAATGAAGTCGCATCGGCACTGATCGGCTCGGATAAGACTATCGCCATCATCCCCAATGGAAGCGGCAATGGCTTGGCACGGGAGCTGAACATCCCCTTGACGATAAACGAAGCTGTCAAGGTCCTGCTCCAGCACTCCATGACTACCATAGATACTTGTCGAGTGAACGATCATCCCTTCATGTGTACCTGCGGGATAGGATTCGACGGCTCGGTATCGGAGGAGTTTTCGGAGAGTACCGTGCGAGGTCCCATGGTGTATGCCAAAGATATGGTGCAGGTCTTCTTTTCGCAGACTCCCGCCTTCTACCGTATAGACATCGACGGAGAGGTTATAGAGACAAAGGCTTTCCTCATCGCCTTTGCCAATGCCGCTCAGTACGGCAATAATGCATTTATCGCCCCGAATGCCAGTCTGACCGACGGCTATATCGATATCACCATCATAAGGGAGTTCCCAGTCGTGGACGCTCCTCAGGTAGCGATCCAACTATTTTCCAAAGGCTTGAACCAAAACCCCTATGCAGACCTCTACAAAGGTCGTAAGATCCGGGTAACCACTGAGCGAGCCATTCCCTATCATATTGACGGAGAAGCCATGGGATCGACCGACACCATCGAGATAAACATCGTACCCAAGAGCCTGCACGTGATCAGTGGAGACCTGTCCGCAAACCAAAAGACGGTCATGGACTTCTTCAATGGCATCACCAACAGATTCATAGGTTGGCACAACGATATTATGAGCAAGCTTGGCGTCCGTGACTTCGATCACGGCAAGAAGTCGGACATGCCGAGGAAACAGAGAGCACGAAATGTCAAGAAGTAATACCTCCTCCGGCAAGACTAACGCAGTGCGGCTCCTCGAAAGTGAGGGAATACCTTTCGAGCTGAAGGAGTACGAAGTGGGAGAGGAGCACCTCTCTGCAGCAGCAGTTGCCGCTGCCATAGGGGCTTCTCCCGAGAAGATCTACAAGACCCTCGTGATCGAAGGGCAGAGCGACCCGTACCTCGTTGCCGTCATACCGGGCAGTGCCGAGCTGGACTTGAAAAAACTCGCCAAAGCATCCGGTAACAAAAAATGTGAGATGCTACCGATGAAGGAGCTCCTCCCCATCACCGGATATGTCCGTGGCGGATGCTCTCCCATAGGGATGAAGAGACGCTTCCCGACATATATCGAAGAGCTCTGTACTCTCGAGGATCAAATCATAGTAAGTGCCGGGAGGCGTGGCTTACAGATCATACTCTCACCTTCCGACCTGATACGGATGACCTCTGCCACCACTGCAGATCTCATCGGATAGCGCGCCACTATTTTGAACAGATCGCTCGCTATCGACGCACACCCATGCCCTATCTCTGAATCAAGAAAAGCAAGCTCTACGGCTCCACTCTCGCAATAACTCATCACCTATACTGCAATCGATACGAAAGCGCACTCCGAGAGGGAACTCTCCCGGAGCGGTTCTATTCTTTTGTCTTATGGGATATGAGCTTATCGTCCGCCCCTGAAAAGTAATTTTCAGCCGCTGATCATTAGTTTTCTGCCCCTGAAAAGTAGTTTTCAGCAGCGGGAAATCACTTTGGATACGGTAAGGGCAAACCTTCTCTCCGCATCCCGACAACTTCTCAGCCGGGAGATGAGCGGCAGCCTAATCAAAACGTAATGGTGAGATCATCGTAAGCGGGCATCATCCCCTCCGGCATCAGCAGCTCAATCTCCGCATGGCGACCGAATGTATGAGCGAAGTGAATGAGATAGGTGCGCTTAGGGTCGATGGTTCGGACGAGTTCTATCGCTTCGTCGAGCGAATTGTGAGCAGGGTGAGGATAGGTCCTCAAGGCATTGATGACAAGGGTCTCTACCCCCTTTATCCGCTCTATGGAGTCATCGGGAAGGGTCTTGCAGTCCGTGATATAAGCAAGATTCCCCACACGAAAGCCTACGATGGGGAGCCGTCCATGGACAACCCGGAAGACTTCTAAGCTAAGTGTCGGGGAGATTGCGATATGATCCCCGGGCACGATAGGAATAAGCTTGATATCGGGCACGCCCGGATAACGATACTCTCCGAAAGCATACGGCATACGTGTGCGGAGAGCCTCGATCACGTTCGGCTCAGCATAGACGGGACATGCCTCTTGTGTCCTGAAGAGAGGCCTTATGTCGTCGATGCCTCCTACGTGATCGTAGTGCTCATGTGTGACAAATATGGCGTCGAGATACTTGACATCATGTCGCAGCATCTGCTCTCTGAAGTCGGGTCCGGGGTCTATGAGCACAGAGCTATCTCCATCTGTAATGAGGGCAGAGGTACGAAGCCTCTTGTCTCTTGGGTCAGTGGATGTACAAGTATGGCAGGTACACCCTATCTCGGGTATACCTGTGGATGTCCCCGTGCCTAAAAATGTAAATTGAGTCATAATCTTTGGTGATATTGCTATCGGATGATTACGAATGCTCTTCGAGAGGAGAGAGCATCTCGGCATCGACAAACTTGACCTCTGGATGCAGTTCGATGCCGAAGCGACTACGCACATCTGCGATGATGCGATCCGAAAGAGCCGCAATCTCCTCGCCTGTGGCTCCCCCGTAGTTCACGATGACCAGAGGTTGCTTCTCGTAGCATCCGACATTGCCTACCCGTTTCCCCTTGTATCCGCACTGCTCGATGAGCCAAGCTGCCGGTATCTTATACTCCTTGTCATCGGTAACGTAGTGAGGTACCTGCTCGTACTGTGCTGCTATCCGCCCGAAGACTGAAGCCCCTACGATCGGGTTCATAAAGAAACTGCCCGCGTTAGGGATACTTGCCGGATCGGGGAGCTTGGACTCCCTTATCGCTATGACATGGGCTGCGATGTCGGCAGGGGTGAGCACTTCTTTCTCTTCGAGCGATTGGAGGCCCGCATAGGAGAGCTGGGGCTGTGGGACCTTGGACAGTGTAAGCTCCACGGCATATACCATATAATGCTCCATACCGGGCTGCTTGAAGAGCGATGCCCTATATCCGTAGGTGCACTCGTCTCTATCGAAAGCACGCGATGTGCCGGTACGTAGGTCTACAGTCAGTACTCGCTCGATCACGCTACATATCTCGACCCCATAGGCACCTATATTCTGCACTGCCGCAGCTCCGCAGTCGCCGGGTATGAAAGCGAGGTTCTCTATTCCCCACAATCCCCTCTGAGCCATCTCTAAGACAAGGTCGTGCCATCGCTTTCCGGCAGCGACCCTGAGCGTCACCGACCGCTCATCCTCCCGGACAATCTCAACGTCGGTAGCGATATATCGTACGACACATCCCTTGAAGTCCTTGAGGAAAAGTAGGTTGCTCCCCCCTCCGATAAGGAGATAAGGCTGCGAGCGAAAGAATTCGTCTTTGGTTAGCGTCAGTATGTCTTCCTTGCTCTCACACGATATGAAAAATGCCGCCTGCGCAGGTATGGCAAACGTGTTGCTACTCTTAAGGTCAAAGTCAGATAGTATCTGCATGGGTATAAATACAAAACCACATCTGTCGGACGACACCTCGCCCAGCAGATGTGGTAATTATTACTTTATCGTTAGACAATTTACCTACCGATTAGAAGGCTCTTTGTAGGATCCATGCGTCTTGAAACATAGGAGCGAAACGAGCCTTGACAGACTCACGGCTCGCTACTGCATCTGCCTTGGTATCAAAGCTGGAGATGATCACACGGTACATCCCCTTTTCGTTCTGTGCAAGAAGGGCACGATAACCCTCGGCCACCATTCTTTCCTTAAGTGACTTGGCATTGGTAATGTTCTGGAAACTACCGATCACCACGCTGAAGGCACGAAGACCGGATGCGTCCTCACCTTGTGCCGGAGTGACACGTTCAGATACTGTCCTATCGGTATCTCCTGAAGAGACGATAGGAGTGATTTCATCATTGTTGCTTGGCTGTTGAGCCACCTCCTGCTGTTTTGCTCTTTCGTATGCGGCACGGTAAGCACTTTGTTTGGGCTTACATGAACTCATACCCGCAACCATTGCAATGGCAGAAACGATCAAAAGGATTCTTTTCATAGGATATTACGTTTTAATAAGTGATAGTTCGTTGCTATAACTCTCCGCCAAAGGTAATAAAAAATCCTTGCAGTATCGCCTTTATTTCGTATTTTCGCACTTGTATGACAAAGATTTCCAAATCATTAAATGTACACCTAATGAAAAGAAACACCTTATTAATCATTCTTCTTTCTACATTCTTGTCGATGATAACTACGCTTAACGTATCGGCACAACACAAACAGTTCACCCCTGAAGTCCTACTTTCTCTCTACCGGATAGGGAATGCTACCTTGTCTCCGGACGGGACTCGATTCGTCTACACTCGCTCGTTGCCATCGGTGGCAAACAACAACTCTCGCACAGAGATCTGTCTCGGCGATGTAAAGAAACCAGGGAACGCCACCGTCCTTGTGGATGCCAAAGGACACTCTCCCATATTTTTGGACAACAATACCATAGCCTACCTCTCTTCGGAGTCAGGTAGATCACAAATTCATACCGTGACAGTAACGGGAGACAAGCGCAAACTCTCATCGTTTGACTTCGATGTGCAGGGCTTCCTTTTCGCTCCCGACAGGAGCAAGGTCCTAATCATAAGAGAGGTCCCTCTGCCTTCGATCACCCACACGACTTATCCGGACCTATCCAAGTCATCGGGAGTAATCCTCGACGATCTTATGTATAAGCATTGGGATGAGTGGGTGACTTCCGTCCCTCAAGCATATATTGCAAACGTATCGACAGATCTCACCGTCTCCCAAGAGGTAACCCCGATACTGTCGGAAGACGAAAAGTACTACGAACTTCCTACCAAGCCTTTCGGAGGAGTAGAGCAGTTCGCATGGTCTCTCGACGGAAAGGAGATTGCTTACAGCTGTCGTAAAAAGGTTGGGCTCGCTTATGCTCTCTCTACAAATACGGATATATACATATTTAATATAGAGACAAAGGCTACACGTAATATAACCGAAGGGATGATGGGTTACGACACAGACCCGGCATATTCCCCTGACGGGAAGTACATTTCCTGGATCAGTATGGAACGTGACGGATACGAAGCCGACCTCAAACGACTCTTTGTCATGGACCTTACGACAGGTGAAAAGATCGATCTCACTAAGGGATACGAATACTATGTAGATGCTTACGAATGGTTGGCGGACAGTAAGGCTGTCCGTTTCCTTTCTTTTGAAATGGGATTAGGGAATATCTATGAGCTCCAAGTGAACTCTCGTAAGATTTCTCCGGTAACGACATACGAAGATGCGGATGTCGTCAGTCTCTCAGGCGATAAGAATACGATCCTTTACAGTCTTCGTTCAATGAAATTCCCGGTAGAGCTTCATCTCCTTCAGCTTCCGAAGAGCCGCCGTGGCAAAAAGACAGACACTCGTCTCACTACCGAAAACGACGAGATACTGAAAGACATCCCGAACATCACGGTACAGAAGAGATGGATTACCACTACCGACAATAAGAAGATGCTCACCTGGGTCGTACTCCCTCCCAACTTCGACCCCAACAAAAAGTATCCTGCAATCCTCTATTGCCAAGGCGGACCACAAAGCACCGTAAGCCAGTTCTGGAGCTATCGCTGGAACTTCCGCACGTTTGCCTCTTACGACTTTATCATCGTAGCACCAAACCGTCGAGGAGTACCGGGCTTCGGTCGTGAATGGAACGAACAAATCAGTGGAGACTACGGAGGTCAGAACATGAAAGATTACTTAGCAGCCATAGACGAAGTGAAAGCTGAGCCATACGTCGACGCAGATCACCTCGGGGCTATGGGGGCAAGTTACGGAGGATTTTCGGTGTATTGGCTTGCAGGACACCATGAAGGCAGGTTCAAAGCGCTCTTTGCACATGCAGGGATCTTCAACCTTGAAGCACAATATCTCGAAACGGAAGAGAAGTTCTTCGCCAACTGGGATATGGGAGGTCCATACTGGGATAAGAACAATAGGGTTGCTCAGAACACTTTTGCCAATTCTCCACATCGCTTCGTCGGTAAATGGGACACTCCGATACTGATCTCTCATGGAGAGAAAGACTATCGTATCCTTGCCTCTCAAGGGCTAATGGCATTCGATGCCGCGAAGATGCAAGGCATCCCTGCACGTATGCTGCTCTTCCCAGACGAAAATCACTGGATACTTCAGCCCCAAAACGGCATCCTCTTCTACCGAGAGTTCAACTCCTGGATGTCCAAGTGGCTCAAGCCTAATAAGTAATTCCGAACGCGTCAAATAGAACTGCCCGGCCAAGGTATCACTTGGCCGGGCAGTTTTTATCTATCCCCAAAACGACCTTATAGCAATAGAGACAACGGAAGATACAAAAGGAGGCGAACCACTAAGGGCTCGCCTCCTTCCACTCATCTATAAAACTCTAATATAACCGACATCAAAGTCCGAGGGCTGCTACCCAAGTAGCGAGACGATCGTCCGTCTTATCGTCTTCATTGACTTCGTCACAACAAAGACCTACGAGCATACCATCCACTTCAGCTTTCGTCTCGTTATAGCTGTAATCTTCGGGAACATAAGCACCGATAAAGGTACAACCACATTCTGATAGCTCTTCGTGCAAGATACCTACTGCATCGCAGAAAGTATCGTCATACGCTCCGCTGTCGCCTGCACCGAAGAGACCGACTTTCTTTCCTGATACGTGACTCTTGAGAGCATTGAGAAAGTCGAACCAATCATCCTGGAGTTCCCCGTATCCCCACGTAGAAGATCCGAGGAGAAGTACCTCATATTCGTCAGCTTTGTCGGCAGAAGCATTGCCTACGTTGTGTACATCTGCTGCATCCACACCGAGTTTAGCTGCTATCTTGCCTGCCAATTCTTCGACCGTACCGGTAGAAGACCCAAAGAATATTCCAATCTTTTTCATTTCTTGTCCGTTTTCTTATTAGTAAATGATCTTGTTACGATGCAAAACTACATAAGAAACAGATGCTCCACAATCCCTATTTATTACCATATTCACACCATACACCTACCTACTTTTCGGTAAGTTTATGGTAAAGGGATAGGAGAAGAGGGATTTAGTAACGGATCTTGCGGACGGCATCCATCTCGCGTCTTTGATCTTTTTCCTTGAGAGCGGCACGTTTATCATACTGCTTTTTCCCCTTCGCTATCGCTATGACGATCTTGGCAAGCCCTTTCTCGTTGATGAAGAGGCGCGTGGGGATAAGTGTCACTCCGGTATTTTTCGCTTCGGATGCCAGGGTACGTATCTCTCTTTTATTGAGCAAGAGCTTACGATCTCTGCGTGTCGCATGGTTATTGTACGTACCATAGAAGTACTCCGCTACGTACATATTCTTGATCCACAACTCGTTGTTGTGCACGATGCAATAAGTATCGGCAAGCGAAGCCTTCCCGAGACGTATCGACTTTATCTCCGTACCGAAGAGTACTATCCCGGCAGTATAGGTGTCGAGTATCTCGTAGTCGAATGTCGCCCTTTTGTTCTTGATGACGACTTTATTATCCAGTTTCGTCTTTGCCATTATTCAGAAGTTTAGGTTTTCCCCCTCAAAACCCGACCTTGGAAAGGATCATCTTCGTACCAAAACTCAATCCGAAGAGCAACCCGGTAAGGAGACTAAAGCAAAGGAACGTGCGTTCCTCTGGGACTTTCCAGTATGCGACGCTCCCCTGCCACACTACATATATCATATAGAACCCTATGAGATAGACAAAGATAAACTCAGGGAGAAGCATAGATACCGCACTCATTATATAAATAGGCGAGAGAGCAAAGAGGATAAATGCTTCCCACCGCCTGCGACCTGCGCGGAAGCCAATAAGGCGTTCCGAGAGGCGGGGCATCACGACCAGGTTGCCGTAGAAAGCGACTATACTCACAATCAGCACGGCTACGCTAGCCTTGAGACAGGAGGCAAAGGAGAACGTATCGGCATATATCCCTTCGGAGACGAAAGCTAACGCTGCCAGTATGCCCACGGCCGGGTAGAAGAGGGAGACCTGAAGGTCCTCTTCGCTCTCTCGGCTGTAACGATCATCAAGCTCTGCCCAACCCTTTGCGGGGCTTAGTAGTAGAGCGGCTATAAGTTTGAGCTTCTCTCTCTCCATGGATATACGTGATAAAACTGCTGCAAAGATACTATATTTAGAAAGAGAGCCAACCAACTTTCTCCTCGAAAGTCGATACGCCGACCTACCCTACCGGAGACGACTCAACCGGTATGGGGTCGAAATCTTCACTCCATCCGGTCATAAACTGATAGATAATAGGACCTCAACTTGTAATCAGGGGCTGAAAACTACTTTTCCACCCCTGATTATTGCTTTTCTGCTCCTGAAAATTAGTTTTCAGCCCCTGGTTACGACTTCGGATACAGTAAGTGACGAGTTCCTTACGGATAGAGTCTGACTCTCTACCCATAGGTGAGGCTCGGGATGAGGGGTATCCCTCGTCTCTCCGTACGGTAGCGAGGAGGTGAGTGTGTCGTTTTTTGTGCCAATGGTGTTTATTAGCTACTTTTGCGGTATACTTACCACAAAATAAATCGACAGATCTCTTCAGATGAAAGTTTTTGTTTCATGGAGCGGCGGGAAGGATTGTATGTTTGCCGCATACCGATTCCTGCACGAAAATAATGATAACAGCATACACAGTCTCCTGCACATGGAGCGAGCCAAGTCCGCCCATGGGTTCGACAATGACCTACTCCGTGAGCAAGCGGATGCTATGGGTCTGCCCCTCACGATAGCAAAAGTGGGGGCAGAGGGGTACGAAGCGGCATTCAAGTCTGCGCTCTCTTCGCTCAAAGAGGCAGGAGTGTCGCACGGGGTCTTCGGAGACATTTACCTTGAGGAGCACAGGACTTGGGTCGAGAGAGTATGCGGAGAGGTCGGTGTCACCCCCATCTTCCCTCTGTGGGGTATGGGTACGGAGAGCATCATGCAGGAGTTTGTAGCTTCGGGCTTCAAGACATTGATAGTGGCAATCCACAAGGAGATGGTCTCCGGAGAGTATCTTGGCTGTACGATCGACCGGGCATTCATCGAGAGCTTCGGAACTCTACCCGATGTCGATATATGCGGAGAGCGCGGAGAGTACCATACATTCGTGTACGATGGGCCACTCTTCAGGAGACAAGCGAAGTATCGTCCGGGAGAAATCATAGAGGACAAGAAGCACTTGATCCTCCCTCTTTCAACCGATATTATCAATCACGCATCATGAAGGAGACGGGACTCGTACACATATATACCGGTGAAGGGAAAGGGAAGACCACCGCTGCCGTGGGGCTTGCTACGAGAGCCTTGGGTGGTGGATTCAGTGTGTTGTACTGCTCTTTCCACAAACGCCCGGAGAAATATCAGAATAGTGAGATAGACAGTCTCAAGAAATTGGGAGCCCGCGTGCTGCACTTTGCCAAGGGGCATCCGGGACTGGACAGGAGGATTGATCCAGAAAGTCAGCGGATAGAACTATCCGAGGCTCTCCCCTACCTCACTGAGTTGCTTAACACTGATGCACCTGATCTCCTCATCATGGACGAGATCCTCATATCGGTACGTGACCACTTCCTCCCAGAAGATGCACTTATCGACTTTATCGCCAGGAAGCCGGCACACACCGAGCTGATCATGACCGGCAGAGGTGCCACCGAAAGGGTCATGGAGCTTGCGGACTATGTATCGGAGGTTAGGAAAGTGAAGCACCCTTTCGACAAAGGGATCCGCAGCCGTAAAGGGATCGAACACTGACACCTATACCCTCTCGACAGATGAGACTCACCATAGTACGACACGCCGAAACCAATGCCAATACGCTTCGGATATGTCAGGGGCAGCTCCATGGCACGCTTTCGCCGCAGGGAGTCGGGGAGGCGGAGCTATTGGCTGAACGACTACGTGGGGAGGATTTCGATAGATGCTACTGTAGTGATCTGGGTAGAGCCATAGACACATTCCGCTTTATCAGTCGAGCCCTGGGACCTATCCCAACCCTCTTCGACCATCGCATCCGAGAGCGTTACTTCGGCAGCCTGCAAGGACAAGTATTTCCGGACAATTACGACGAGACCCTCTTCCCGCCCGAAACGGAAACCATCGAGAGCGTAGCGACAAGGCTTGAGGACTTCCTCGGCACACTGATCGGGCACCATGGGGAGAGCGATGACAGGATACTGATAGTGAGCCATGGCTTTACCATAAAAATACTGATGGCTATCGTACGAAACCTGCCGATGTCTCAGTACAATGAAGTAGCAGAGATACTGAATACCTCAGTCTCCGTATGCACCTATCTACCGGAAGGTCGGGGCTGGCGCGAGGAGTTGTTCAACGACACCTCTCACCTCAAATAATCCCTAAACAGAGCAACCCCTCGGATATGAAGCATCATATCCGAGGGGTTGCTCTGTTTTATTAGGGTCTTCTGCCCCGAAAAAGTCAAATCCGATCACTCCAAGAAGTGGGAAAGTGTATTGCGATCGTTATCATAAAACTCATAATCAAGCATACCGAGGGATTCATCGGCTATAAGCGTCAAGCCCTTTCCATACTTCCCTTTCCACTTGGTGTACAACGAAGCACCGAGCCCAACCAGACCTTTGCGCTTCTGTATGAAGGCAGCCACATAGGGATGTACGTGCAGATTGAACCTCTTGATATGCTCTACCTCTATGAGGTGCTGTATCTTCTTCTCCAACTCATCGGTAAAGAAGATGGAAGGTTGTACTTGTCCCTTGCCGTGACACGTAGGACAGACCTCCTCTGTCTCTATCGTCATCGCCTGACGTACGCGCTGGCGTGTGATCTGCATCAGACCAAACTTAGATATCGGTAGTATCGTGTGCTTGGCTCTGTCGTTTTGCATAAAGGTCGTCATCTGCTCAAAGAGCTTCTGCCTATTGGCAGCCACACCCATATCTATGAAATCTATGACGATGATACCCCCTAAGTCTCTCAGGCGCAACTGGCGTGCGATCTCCTCGGCAGCCGAAAGGTTCACGTCGATTGCCGTTTCCTCTTGCTGTGTACTGCCCTTGGCCCTGTTGCCGCTATTGACATCGATGACGTGCATTGCCTCTGTCTGTTCGATGACAAGGTAAGCCCCGCTCTTGTAAGTTACGGTCTTGCCGAAGAGTTGTTTGATTTGCTTGGAGACATCGAAGTGGTCAAATATGGGTGTCGTACCGCTATAAAACTTGACAATACCCCCTTTCCCCGGATCTATCAACTCGATATAGTCAGAGGTCTCTCCCACAAGATCTTTGTCGTTGATATAGATGTCGGTGTAGGTTGAGCTATAAGTATCTCTAAGGAGACTGAGTGTACGGCTACTCTCTTTGTAAAGGATGCGTGAAGTCTTCTTCTTGGAAGCGTTGGAGATATTGGCAATAGTATTGTTCCAACGCTTGACAAGCATACGAAGTTCGTGATCGAGCTCTGCAACCTTCACGCCCTCGGCGGAAGTACGAACGATAACTGTGACGTTCTTAGGCTTAATGCTCAAGATAAGTTGCTTGAGACGATTTCGCTCTTCTGCCTTTCGTATCTTGTTGGATACGGAAACTTTGTCCGAGAATGGCAGTAATACTAAGTATCGTCCGGCAAAGGAAAGCTCGGCAGATAGGCGTGGTCCTTTGGTCGAGATAGCCTCCTTGGTGATCTCCACAAGGACTTCGTCACCGCTCTTTAGCCTATCGGCTATGGCACCGTCCTTGTCTATTTCTTTTTCAAGTTTGACTCTTTCGGGTGAGAAGTTCTTACCATACTTGGCATGAGACTCCAAAAAGCTCTGCGCGGTCAGGAATCCGCTTCCCAAGTCACGGTAGTGCAGGAAGGCTTCTTTCTTATGACCTATATCCACAAATGCGGCATTGAGTCCCGGCATAATCTTTTTTACCCTTCCGAGGTATATATCCCCTACGGAGAACTCTATATTCTGTTTCTCACGCTGGAGCTCCACAAGTCGCTTGTCTTCCAGGACCGCGATGGATACTTCTTTGGGTTGGACGTCAATGATTAGTTCACTTTTCACTCGAAAAATAGTGTTTGATAAATTGTTTTTTCTGTCAAAAAAACAGCAAACAAACCGGCGTTATCAGGCTTCATGTCGCACAATAACATCGGTTTGTTCCGCTAAAATTGCACCCAAATCTGTGTGAAAGCTGTACTTCTCACACAGATTTGGATCGACTAAATAGAAGCCGAAGAGGTTTATTTTTTCTTCTTGTGCCTATTCTTTCTTAGTCTTTTCTTGCGCTTGTGAGTAGACATTTTATGTCTTTTTCTTTTCTTTCCGCTTGGCATAGCTATAAAATTTATTGGTTCAACTTATAGTGATTTACATTACTCGTTATCCAAAGTAAAAGCCTTTGAGGGCTTGAATGCCGGGATTTTGCGTTCCGGTATCTGGATTGTCACGTTCTTTGAGATATTGCGTGCGGTCTTGGGTGCTCTCGTCTTTACGATAAAGCTACCAAAGCCACGGAGATATACATTTTCTTCTTCGGCAAGAGATCCTTTCACGACATCCATGAAGACTTCGACTGTCTCGAGTACAAGTCTCTTCTCCAATCCGGTACGTTTACTAATCTCATTGACAACTTCTGCTTTAGTCATAGCTTGTAGTACTTTTCAAAATTAATATATTATGCTTCTGTCCTCCATTATATATAAATACAATACGCTTTCTGCAGATATTGGCACACCAATAAATAACGGTCTGCATATCGATCCATAGTCGAGGCAGACCGTACTCTGCGAGAATGCCCTGCAAAGATAAACGTTTTTATCTGTATTTCGCTACTCCCCGACTTTATTTTTTCGTCTAACCCCTTATTATACTATTATTTGTATCTTCTCGCATGAGGCCTTCCGATCTTGGGGGCTCATTAAAGATGAAATCGCCCTGACTTTGTATAAGGGTGCGGGCAGAGAATTATCGAGATCGGGAGACAACGTCGTTTTCAAGGGCTGATTATTGATTTTCAGGGGCTGAAAAGTAGTAATCAGCTGCCGAAAACTAATTTCCCACACGCTAAACACGGTTTCGGGTACGGGAATCGACAAGTTTTCTACGGCACACAGACATCTTTTCGACCCATAATACCCAATTGGCATAAGTTGTGCGAACGAGCCATTTTTGTTACTTTTGCAACTATTATTCCCCACACAGTGAGGGAGATTAAGGGAGAAACGAATTAAGTAACTCATACTATACAGAGAGAAGATATGTTTGATAATCTTTCGGAACGGTTAGAACGCTCGTTCAAGATACTCAAAGGCGAAGGGCGTATCACGGATATAAATGTGGCTGAGACGGTGCGCGACATCAGAAGAGCACTGCTCGAAGCGGACGTAAACTACAAGGTTGCCAAGCAGTTTACCGATACGGTACGCGAGAAGGCTATGGGCCAGCAGGTACTGACAGCCATAAAGCCGGGAGAGCTCCTCGTAAAGATTGTGCACGATGAGCTGACCACCCTCATGGGAGGCAAGGCTGTGGAAATCAACCTTACCGGCAAGCCCAACATCATCCTTATGTCGGGGCTTCAGGGCTCAGGGAAGACGACATTCTCCGGTAAGCTTGGGAATTTCCTCAAGACCAAGAAGGGTCAGAAGCCTCTCCTCGTAGCGTGCGACGTCTATCGCCCTGCCGCCATCGAGCAGTTGAGAGTCCTCGGCGAGCAGCTCGGGATCCCCGTATTCTCCGAACCGGACAGTAAGGACCCCGTTGCCATAGCTCAGCACGCCATAGAGCAGGCAAAGAGGGAGGGCCACGACACCGTGATCATCGACACGGCAGGTCGCTTGGCCATCGACGAGGCGATGATGGATGAGATAGGTCGTATCAAGGCTGCGATCAATCCGACAGAAATCCTCTTCGTCGTAGACTCGATGACGGGGCAGGATGCGGTAAACACGGCGAAGGAGTTCAACGATCGTCTCAACTTCGACGGAGTAGTCCTTACCAAGCTCGATGGTGATACACGAGGCGGAGCCGCGCTTTCGATCCGGATGGTGGTAGACAAGCCGATCAAGTTCATAGGGACGGGCGAAAAGCTTGAGGCACTTGATGTGTTCCATCCTAACCGTATGGCAGACCGTATACTCGGTATGGGTGACGTCGTATCCCTTGTGGAGCGTGCCCAGGACCAGTACGATGAAGAGATGGCACGCAAACTGCACAAAAAGATTGCCAAAAACCAGTTTGACTTCAACGACTTCCTGGATCAAATAGCCCAGATCAAGAAGATGGGGAACCTCAAGGATCTCATAGCGATGATTCCTGGTGTGGGGAAAGCCATCAAGGATCTCGACATAGACGATGATGCGTTCAAGAGCATCGAAGCTATCATACACTCGATGACACCAAAGGAACGCAGCAACCCGGACATCATCAACGGCTCTCGCCGCAAACGTATAGCGGATGGTAGCGGGACCAAGGTGCAGGATGTCAATAACCTACTGAAGCAGTTTGAACAAACCCGCAAAATGATGAAGATGATGAGTGGAGCGGGGATGAGTAAGCTGGCAAAAAACTTCAAGCGTTAAACCTTTCCGGTCGAATAGTAGTTTTATCTCTGAATTTGCACTACATCTAACACAACAACTTTATGGATACAATAAAAGAGCAAACGTATAAACTACTCGATGGAAAAAGGACTTCGCAGGAGTTAAAGGCCGAAATCGCCAAAGAAGTGGAGGCGATACTCGCAGCAGGACATAAGCCTCCTCACTTGGCAGCAATCCTTGTGGGACATGATGGAGGTAGCGAAACTTATGTCGCGTCTAAGATGAAGACTTGCGAAGAGGTGGGATTCAAGTCTACGCTCATCCGCCACTCTCCGGATGTCACAGAGGAAGAGCTGATCGCGGAGATAAGAAAAATGAATGAAGATCCCGACTTGGACGGCTTCATCATACAGCTCCCTCTGCCCAAGCATATAGATGAACAGCGTGTGATAGAAGCGGTGGACCCAAACAAGGATGTCGATGGCTTCCATCCAATCAACGTAGGGAAGACAAGTATAGGTCTGCCATCGTTCGTATCGGCTACGCCTGCCGGTATCATCGAACTACTGAAGAGGTACAATATCGAGACCAAAGGGAAAAGGTGCGTTATACTAGGTCGTAGCAACATAGTAGGTAAGCCTATGGCTCAACTAATGATGCTCAAAAAGTATCCTGGCGATGCGACAGTGACAGTATGCCATAGCAGCACTCCAGATCTCCAAGAGATTACTCATGAAGCAGACATCATCATTGCCGCCATGGGCTCTCCGAAGTTCGTCACTGCCGAGATGGTGAAACCGGGAGCTGTGGTCATCGACGTAGGCACCACACGTGTAAAGGATGAAAGCACTAAGAGTGGGTTCAGGCTGACAGGGGATGTGGACTTCGAGAATGTGGCACCTAAGTGTTCATACATTACGCCTGTCCCGGGTGGAGTAGGCCCTATGACAATCATTTCATTGATGAAAAATACCCTCATCTCCGCACGTAAGCGAAGAGGGCTTCACGCTTAAACAAAATAATATGGCGCTTCACAAGTAAAGAGCAACGGTCCCTGATCGGCAAGCCTTTACTTGTGAAACGTCGTTCTTAATATACCTACTGCGATATGAAACTACATAAGTCAATACAGTTTAGGGTTCTATTGCTGTACATCTTTACAGCATTGATCATCACGTTCTTCTATCCGAGCAAGGTGAAGTTCAAGTATGAATATGCAGTGGGTAGGCCGTGGCACTACGAGCTACTGACAGCTCCGTTCGACTTTGAGGTACTAAAGACTCCGTCTCAGCTACAAATGGAGAAAGATAGTGCGACACGGACAGTGATCCCCTACTATGCAATAGAGTCAAGCATATACCCCAAACAAAAAAGTAAACTGACAGACGAGTACAACAGTACGCTTCACACGACGCTCAGTAAGGAAGAAATAAACTATCTCCTCAGCTCGCTCGAAGAGGTATATAGTAAAGGAGTAGTAAGCGCAGACGATTATCTGGCCATTCAGTTCTCTCCCGGTGGAGAGTGTTATGTCATCAAGGAAAAGAAGATTGCACAGAAAATCATCTATGAAGACCTATTCACTATCGCTTCGGCATACGAACACATCATGGCTCGTACCCCACAAGGAGTAAGTGTCGAACGCTTAAGAGCGGCAAACATCAACAACTATCTCGAGCCGAACTTACTGCCCGATGCAACAACGACCGAGAAAGTCCTACAAACGAGACTCGCCGACATCTCTTCGATGATGGGATATGTGCAGACTGGTGAGCGGATAGTAAACAAAGGAGATGTCGTCACCGAAGAGACTTTCCAGATACTTGAGTCTCTGAGGATGGAGTATGAAAATAAGATGGGATCGAATACCGAACGATTTATGGTGCGCTTGGGTCAGTTTGCCATCACGCTGATTATCCTTCTGAGTTTGTACTTCTTCCTCGTCTCGTTTAGGAGAGAGGTCTTTTCGCAAGTCAAGAATACATTCTTTTTCCTCGGGCTTATCCTCTTCTTTGCCCTACTGACGGAGCTTGCAATATCATCAGGCTTTGTCAATATATATATCATCCCATACGCCATGGTCGCAATAATCGTACGTGTATTTATAGACTCGCGTACAGCTTTTCTCGTTCATATGGTGTCTACACTTATAGCTGCTCTTATGGCTCCGTTCCAAATGGAGTTTATATTATTGCAGTTCATTGCGGGAATTGTTGCAATCGTAACACTGCGAAATCTATCTCAGCGTTCGGACTTAATACGTTGTACGTTCCTTGTTCTTATGGGGATGATTACCACATATCTGGCATTTTCACTCTTTCAAGACGGAGGCTTCAAAGGCGTTTCGCTATTGACTCTATTAAACTTGACTATTAACTTTATCTTTTTGATGTTTACCTATGTTCTCGTTTACCTATTCGAGCGACTCTTTGGATATGTATCGAACATAAGTCTTGTAGAACTTTCCGACATCAATAGCCCTCTCCTTAGACGATTATCTGAGGTAGCCCCGGGAACCTTTCAGCACTCTCTTCAAGTATCTATACTAGCTTCCGAAGCAGCCTCTAAGATAAATGCCGACGTGCGTCTCGTGCGCGCAGGGGCTCTATATCACGATATCGGAAAGATAAAGAACCCGACTTACTTTACCGAGAATCAAGGAGACACGAATCCGCATGACCGACTTCCTTATGACGAAAGTGCAAAAATGATTATCCGTCATGTTACGGACGGTGTAGATCTTGCGGAAAGAGCAAAGCTACCAAAGGTACTTACCGATTTCATCAGAACGCATCACGGGCTCGGGAAAGTCAAGTATTTCTATACTAAATACGTCAATGAAAATCCGGATATCCCGATAGACGAAAGCATCTTTATATACCCCGGGCCCAACCCTTTCACCAAAGAGCAAGGGATATTGATGCTTGCAGACTCGGTAGAAGCATCATCTCGTAGCCTAAAAGAGCTTACCGAACAGAAGATCTCTGACCATATCAATCGGATAGTTGATACGATCATTGACGATGGTTTATTGAAGTCATGCCCCTTAACATTCAGGGATGTCGAGACAATCAAGAGAGTATTCTACGAGAAACTCAAGACAATGTACCACTCTCGCATCGCTTATCCGGAACTTAAAAAGCCTACCAACCCACAGATATAGGAGAAATATCATGATGCAAATACCCGATAATATAGCTGACGAGGAACTTATCTCCTATCTTAAAAAGCCTGAGACTTCGGAAGCCGCATTCTCTCTATTGATGGATAGATATACCAAACCGCTTTATCTCGTCATCCGGCGTATTGTCCTTTCACACGATGATGCGGATGATGTGTTGCAGAATACCTTCATCAAGATATGGAAGAATATATCATCTTATCGAGGAGATTCGAAACTAATGACATGGATGTACAGCATTGCTACCAACGAAGCCCTGTCGCACATGAGACGAGAAAAGAATGCTCGCAGACTTCCATTGACTACGGACAGTTATGACTTGGCACAAACTCTCATCGGAGATCCATCATTTGATGGAGATGAAGTAGAAGCTCAACTGTACGCGGCGATAGATCAGCTACCCGAAAAGCAAAAGGTTACATTCCAAATGCGTTACTTCGAGGAGCTCCCTTATAGTGACATTGCTGAAGTTACTGGCACAAGTATAGGAGCCCTCAAAGCTAACTATCACCACGCAGTCAATAAGCTGCAAAAGTTCTTAGGGCTCGACAGCAAAGATTAAACCTTATTCAGCACTACTCGTCTTATTTACGAAGATTGCAACAATACATATACACCTATGAAAGATCCCAAATATAATCACGACAAGCACGACAATCCTATTCATCCATTCACTACTCCGGATGGGTATTTCGAGGATTTCAAAGCTAAGATGCTCCATCAGATCCGTACGGTAGAGCAAGGGAGTCGTATCGAAAAGGAACCTGCACCCAAACCCACAAGATTAGACATATTGAAACCTTACCTATATCTTGCGGCGATGTTTGTAGGAATGCTACTGATGTTCAAGGTCTTTGATACAGGAGAACGTAAGATTGACACCAATGAAAACGCATCGCTCTATGCAGTCAATGATCCTGAGACTACCGATCTATCGGTCTACTCAGAAGAAGATATCGATGAGTTCCTGAATCAGACTACAAGTGAAAGCTTCCTGTCAGCATATATTATGAACGAAGAGTAACACAAATATTATACATATACACCTATGAAGCAGATATATTCCTTCCTACTCCTTATCTTTTTCCCTTTCGTAGCTTATGCACAAGGACCGGCAGACGGTCAGGGCCGCAAAGCCCAAGAGCGAATGGTCTTTTTCCAAAAGGATCGTATCAACTTTATCAAGTCCAAAGTAACGCTCACAGATACTGAAGCTACGGTTCTTTTCGACATGCTAAAGGAGAACGACAATAAGAAGTTCCGGATATGGGCTCAGATGAGAGAGCTACACAAAGCCATCAAAAGTATGAATGAGCCATCGGATGAAGTATACAATCAGACACTTGATAAGCTTTTCGCACTTGAGAGAGAGCAAGCGATACTTGAAGAAGAGGTAGGAAAAAAGATCCGAGAAGCCTACTCTCCGAAGAAAGCGTACGAAGTCTTCTCTGCTCTCAAGAGATTCTACGCATCGCACATTCACAAACCTAACAACAAGGATAAAGCGTCTCGTCAATAACATATCCGGAACGGAATAGAAAAAGAGTGGCAACAAGATAAATCTTGTTGCCACTCTTTTTTCTTTGATCTCACGTCATGAAAGACCAAAGAATAAAATAGTCGCACTCCATCTCTACGGAGACGAAGCAGACACAGTGCTATTATCCGTTGTATTCGTCGGATACAGTTAGCTTTGCTCTACCCTTTGCTCTACGAGAAGCAAGCACACGACGCCCGTTAGCAGTAGCCATTCTTGCGCGGAAGCCATGCTTATTCTTTCTCTTTCTGTTCGATGGTTGAAATGTTCTTTTCATTGTCGTATATGTTCTTTAATTAGTCATCTTTTTAGACTGCAAAGGTACTTCTTTTACTTTTATCCTGCAAGTGCTTATGTCTATTAAGATAAAAACCGTACATTTGTGCTACTGCGTTGCAGTTGTGGTGCGGTAAGTCCTCCGGCACCTCACCGATTGACCGATACTAATTCTAATAATTATATTCTATGGTTAATAACACAACAATCAAGTCTCTTCGGGACTCTGCGGCAATGCGTTGGACAGCGTTGTTGCTATTGTCCTTTGCGATGTTCTGTTCTTACATCTTCATGGACATCCTTTCTCCTATCAAAGACCTGCTCGAATCCACGAGAGGCTGGGACTCTACTGCATTCGGTACCTATGCCGGGAGCGAAACATTCCTCAATGTCTTTATCTTCTTCCTCATCTTTGCAGGTATCATCCTCGACAAGATGGGCGTACGCTTCACCGCACTCTTATCGGGTGTAGTGATGCTCATAGGCGCGTGCATCAACTGGTATGCGGTGACGGAGATATTCATGGGATCGAACCTGGAGAAGTGGTTCAACGATAATCTCAACTACATCCCCCTATTCGACGAGCTCGGCGTATCACCCTTTTATCAAGGGATGCCTGCATCTGCCAAGCTGTCGGCCATAGGCTTTATGGTCTTCGGGTGCGGTGTCGAGATGGCAGGGATCACGGTATCACGCGGTATCGTTAAGTGGTTCAAGGGGCGTGAGATGGCATTGGCGATGGGATCGGAGATGGCCTTAGCACGCTTGGGAGTCGCTACCTGTATGATCTTCTCTCCGGTATTTGCCAAGATGGGAGGCACCATCGACGTATCCAGATCGGTAGCATTCGGTGTCGTCCTCTTGATGATTGCCCTCATGATGTTCGTTGTCTATTTCTTTATGGATAAGAAGCTCGATGCACAGACCGGGGAAGCCGAAGAGAAAGATGACCCCTTCCGTCTGCGCGACCTCAAGAAGATCCTCTCAAGCGGTGTATTCTGGCTTGTGGCTCTTCTCTGTGTCCTTTACTACTCTGCGATCTTCCCATTCCAGAAGTATGCGGTAAATATGCTCCAGTGTAATATCACCTTCGTAGCTCCTGCCGAAGGCTCCATCTGGGCTTCCAACACCATTACGATCATACAGTACATCGTGATGCTCATCGTGGCAGGCACAGCCTTTATGAGCAACTTCACAAAGAACCCCACGAAAGGGATCCTGCTTGCGATCTCTATCGTATCTCTCATAGGGTTCTGTTATATCTCATATATGCGTCAGTCGGCAGAGTCTATATTCTCTGTCTTCCCACTCCTCGCAGTAGGTATCACTCCTATCCTCGGGCGTTACGTAGACAATAAGGGGAAAGCCGCAACGATGTTGATGCTCGGTTCGACCCTTCTCATCATCTGTCACCTTACATTTGCCTTTGTCCTTCCGCAGTTCCAGGGCAACAATGTAGGAGGCATCATCCTTGCGTTCGTGACTATTCTTGTGCTCGGTGCATCATTCTCGCTCGTACCTGCGGCTCTTTGGCCCAGCGTCCCCAAGTTGGTAGACAGCAAGGTTATCGGTTCGGCTTATGCTCTTATCTTCTGGATACAGAACATCGGCCTGTGGCTCTTCCCGCTTCTTATCGGCAAGGTGCTCAATGCTTCCAACCCCGACATCGTCCGCAGCGTAGCAGACGGCACCATGACCTCTGCCGAGGCCGCCGTCTCTTACGACTATACCAATCCTCTCTTGATGCTCGCTTCCCTCGGGATCCTGGCTCTCGTCATGGGTCTATGGCTTAAGAGCATCGACAGACGTAAGGGGTACGGATTGGAACTGCCTAACATCAAGAAGTAACTATCACTTAGATATCATACCGATTCGGGGCTGTGTCTTTGCAAAGACACAGCCCCATTTATATTTACGAGGCGAAAAGAAATCACCCAAGAGGGGCAATAAACTTATCGATAATGCGATACAAACTTATCTTCCGGGATGGAAAAGCAGTAATCAGGGGTGGAAAAGTAACTTTCTGGAGCGGGAAATCAGTTTTCAGCCCCTGAAAACCGTTTCAGATACCGTAGAAAGCAACTTCAGTTAGCATAGAGAGCAACTTCTTCAAAGCATATCGACACTTTCCCCTCCCGTACAAACAACAAAGAAGCTGCACCATATCGTCCGATATGACACAGCCTCATGATCTATCTGCCGTACCGTGCACGTGTCAGGGTCTCGCTATCTTAGTCTATCGTAGTGGCAAAGGAGCAGGTCACCATTACCATTGTGTAGGTGCATGCCGTTACCTTCGCAATAACGCCACATATCGCAGTCGGCACACTTACCCCGTCGTGCCCACGAACGATCCCTGTACTGTCCGAACCGGTTTTGCCACACGTCCCAGAAGTCATCGGTATGGATACTCCCCTGCTTGTAGTCGAAGCGGATGCTCGGGCACGCACTGATGGTGCCATCGCAGAGAATCGATCCAACCCCTACCCCGGCACTGCAAGTATAGTACCCGGGACGCACCTTGCCCTCGTACCCACCGAGAAAGCCCTCGCAGCCGTACGACACCTCGATACGTCCCTCTTCGCGGGTCTCCTTGATAAACTCCATAAGGCGAGTGAAGCCCTCGTCGTCGAGCTGGAGTTTGGGATCCTCTGCTGCCCTTCCGACAGGGAAGATGGTGAAGATCCGCCACGCCTTCACTCCGATAGAGATAAGGTGCTCCTTGAAGTCCCTAAGAGTAGGGAGATTGAGGGGATTGGCGCAAGTGACTATATCCCACCGCACATCACATACAGCCGCCAAGAGACGAGCCGCTCTCTCGGCACGAGCATAGCTCTGAGGATGTACGCGGAGATAGTTGTGCGCCTCCTCAAACCCATCGAGACTGATCGTGAGCGTGTGTATTCCCGCACACAGTAGAGAGTCCAGCCGCTTCTCATCGAGGAGCATCCCGTTCGTCACTATGCCCCAGGGGTATTCTCTCCGATAGAGCTCCCGCCCTACCTGTTCTATATCTTGGCGGACGAGGGCTTCTCCCCCCGTCATGATGATGAGCACCTTATGGGGATCTACATGAGGCGTAAGCGTATCGATGACCGCGAGGAAGTGCTCTGCCGATAGCTCCGGTACGTCGGAGGCTACGTGACAGTCGCTACCACAGTGTCGGCAACTTAGGTTGCATCTCAAGGTACACTCCCAGAAGAGCGTGTGCAGACGGTGCTCCTTGACACACTTTCTATGCCACGCACGATGTTGTTCGAGCCGTACTCGTTGGCCGAACGTCAGAGACTTCCCACTCACGGAGTATTACCTTTTTACCATTGTGACCTTTATTTCCTTGGTAGCTTTCCCTTTAAACCATGAATGGCCATTCTTAAAGTCGTTGCGGGCAAAGCGTACCGTCACCCTCTGGTCCTGCCAGTCGCCATTGGCGTCTTCGTCGATGTCCCTGATGTCAAGCAATCTCTCCTCGACAGGGAAAGCAGTATCCTCCACCGTCACTGCGCCATCGGTATTCGTGCTACCAGACACAGAGACTCGCCTACTGTCTTGTGCTTCGAGCAAGTCCACGGAAAGCCCGGCAATTGGTTTGCCATCGTCCCCGATCACTCTCGCTTTTATCTCAAAAGTTGCATGGG
Source organism: Porphyromonas sp. (assembly GCA_041791495.1). Lineage (GTDB taxonomy): Bacteria > Bacteroidota > Bacteroidia > Bacteroidales > Porphyromonadaceae > Porphyromonas_A. The sequence continues at coordinate 162 of JBHBLB010000047.1, read as the reverse complement.
GAGTACCATACTCGACAGGGGAATCCTGTGTAGAAGCACCACAAGAGGAAAGGCCCAGCAACGAAGCAATTGCAGCCACGCCCACCGTAAAACGGGTAATCAAAACAGATTGAATTTGCGATTTCATAGATTACTTTATACATGATTGGTTAGTTCTCTCTT
>JBHBLB010000046.1:0-7505 GCA_041791495.1 Porphyromonas sp. | reverse complement strand
GACGGTACGCCCCCCAACGGTCTTGTAGACTTCGTTATCGTTATGTCGGATACTGTCCTTATGGAAGAACTCTCCATTGAGTGCTCGCTCGTACCAGTCGTTATTGTAGCTTTCATCACGCCCCATCTTGTAGCTGCGCTGGATACTCCGACCCGAAGGCGTGAAGTAACGAGATACGGTGAGATGAAGTGACGACCCGTCGTTGTACTCGAACGATCGCTGTACCAACCCCTTCCCATAGGAGCGTCGCCCTATCAGGATAGCTCGGTCGTTGTCTTGCAACGCTCCGCTGACAATCTCCGAAGAGGATGCACTCCCTTCGTCGATGAGGATGTACAGAGGTATATCCTTGAACATCCCCGTACCATCACTCATGAGATTATTTCTGGGATCGTTGCGCCCCTCTGTATAGATGATGAGTCGATCGTCTTCGAGAAAACTATTACTCAGTAGCAATGCTGCGTGAAGAATCCCTCCGGGATTGTCTCGCAGATCTATGATCAACCCCTTCATCCCCTTCTTGTGCAGAGTACCGTAAGCCTTGATAAAGTCATTGTAAGTACTCATCCCAAAGCGGGAGAATGCTATACATCCAAGAGAATCATTGACCATATAGACAGCATCCATCTGCCTGATAGGCACCGAAGCTCTCCGTACTCTCACCGTATCTACCAGCTGGTGTTTGGGCCTATATACGGCAAGAGAGACAAGACTGTGCTCAGGGCCTCTCAGGATGGCACGGATAGAGTCATCCTTGATAGACTGTCCGGCAATATTACGACCGTCAGCAGCAATGATCCTATCGCCAGGCTTGATACCCACGATATCGGAAGGGCCGTTGGGGACAGTGCTTATGACGATGACAGTGTCCTTGACCATATTGAACGTGACCCCGATACCAAAGAAATGCCCCTCGAGCATCTCCTTCTCCTCTCTGCGTTGCTCTGCCGTAAGATAGAAGGAGTGTGGGTCGAGCTGCTCGAACACTCGTGGGATAAGTCCGTCGATAAGGCTATCTACAGATACGCTATCGACGTAGTACTTGTCTATCAAACCAAGTGTCGTACGCAGCTTCCTGAGTGACTGACCACCATACTCTCCGGCATCGTACGTATATCTACCCAATAGAAATGCCCCACCTCCGACTGCAATCAACAGGAGGATGACAACGATACCGGATAAACTTTTTCCTTTCATTGGGGGAAGGTTTGACAGAGACTATTAGGCCTGTGGAGGGAGAAGCTCGCCCTCATCTATACGTATGACCTCAATGCCTGCTCGACGCAATAGATCACACCCATCGGTAAGTCGGTACTCTCGACAGTAAACTACCCTCTTGATGCCGGCCTGGATGATAAGTTTGGAGCACTCGATGCAGGGGGAGTTGGTGACATATATGGTAGCACCCGAGCTGTTGTTGGAGGATGCAGCTACCTTCGTGATAGCATTTGCTTCTGCGTGTAGTACGTAGGGTTTGGTGACATTATCTTCATCCTCACAGACATTCTCGAATCCCGATGGCGTACCATTGTATCCGTCGGAGATAATCATATTGTCCTTGACGATGAGCGCACCTACTTTGAGTCGTTCACAATACGAATTCTCGGCCCAAATGATTGCCATACGCAGATAGCGACGGTCCAGATCATACTGCTTCGTTTGGGCAGATTTCTTTGTTTGCTCCATAATACGATTACATTCTTTCCGGGACTTCGATACCGAGAAGGGAGAAGCCCGTCTTAATCACTTGCGCAGTCGCTGAAGAAAGCGATAGGCGAAATGCCTTTGTCTCTTCGCTTGCTTCATTGAGGATGGAGTGATCGTGATAGAATTGGTTGTACTCCTTCACGAGCTCGTAAACGTAGTTGGCAATCAACGCAGGGCTCATCTCTGCACCGGCGGACGCAACAACGGCAGGGAAATCATTGAGACGGCGCAAGAGAGTAAGCTCTTTCTCCGACATAGATATATCTATATCTGCATCAGCCAAATCGGTAAATCTCTTGACACCTTCCGACTCTGCCCTGCGCTCTATACTACGAATACGAGCATAGGTATATTGAATGAAAGGTCCGGTATTGCCATTAAAGTCGATCGATTCCTCAGGATTGAAGAGCAGATCCTTACGAGGATCCACCTTTAGTAGGTAATACTTGAGCGCACCAAGGCTAACGATGCGAGCGACTTCACGGCTTTCCTCCTCGGTCATATCTACACCCTTACCTGCACTTCGTGCTATCTCGTATGCCTGTTCCGCCATATCATCCATAAGGTTGTCGGCATCCACCACCTTTCCTTGGCGACTTTTCATCTTACCTTCGGGAAGTCTGACCATCCCGTAGGAGAAGTGCTTGAGGCTTTTACCGAACTCGAATCCAAGCTTATCCAAGATGATCGACAGGACTTCGAAGTGATAGTTCTGCTCATTCCCGACAACATATATCATTCTATCTATGGAATAGTCTACATATCTCACCTTGGCTGTACCGATATCTTGGGTTATGTAGACAGAAGTTCCGTCCGAACGCAACAAAATCTTGCGATCATATCCCTCGCCGGTAAGGTCAGCCCAAACCGAACCATCAGGATCGGTCACGAAGAGTCCCAGATCTCTCCCTCTCAAGACCTCTTCTTTTCCCACAAGGTAGGTATCACTCTCGTAGTAGATCTTATCAAAGTCTACACCCATGCGCCTATAAGTCTCATCGAATCCCGCATAAACCCATTCGTTCATCATCTTCCACATTCCGATGACTTCGGGATCGCCGGCTTCCCAGTCCTTGAGCATTTGGCGCGTTTCCGCCATGATGACAGAGCGGCTTTCGATCTCCTCCTTGGGAAGACCCTGAGCAATGAGTGGAGCCACCTCCTCATCGTACTTACTGTTCCAGAGCACGTAGAAGTCTCCTACGAGATGATCACCCTTTACCCCTCGGGACTGAGGAGTAGCACCATCACCCCATTTCTTCCACGCAAGCATAGATTTACAGATATGGATCCCCCTATCGTTGACGATATTTGTCTTTACGACCCTATTTCCATTGGCTTTAAGTATCTGCGCTACACTATAACCCAACAGGTTGTTGCGCACATGTCCGAGGTGCAAAGGCTTATTTGTATTGGGAGAAGAGTACTCCACCATGCAAAGTGGAGCATCCTCCTTTACGGGGATAAGACCATACTGATCATCGCTTACTATAGCAAGGAGGATATCGGTAAAGTATCTACGCGCAATGGATAGGTTAAGGAAGCCCTTAACTACGTTAAAGCCCTCAAGTTGTACCACTTCGGCGACAAGGGCTTCCCCAATCTCCGTTGCCGTAGCTTCGGGAGACTTTTTAGAAGCCTTCAGATAAGGGAAGACGACGAGGGTATAATGTCCTTCAAACTCTTTCTTTGTCGATTGCAGGACTACTGAATCCAGAGTTGCCTCTATCCCGTAAAGTCTTTTCAAGACAGCCGCAACGGCTACTTGAAGAGTATATTCTATATTTATGTTGCTCATATCATCCCGTTACTTTAGTAGGTTCGTTTCGGAGTCGGGGAAGATAACTTTAGGCTCGAACGTACGGGCTTCTTCACGATCCATAATGGCATAAGAGATGATGATGATCACATCGCCTTTGATAAACTTACGGGCAGCGGCACCATTGAGACAGATTGTCCCCGTACCTCTTTCGCCTGGGATCGTATAAGTCTCTATACGTTCACCGTTGTTATTATTGACAATCTGCACCTTCTCTCCGGGCAATATATCTGCGGCATCCATAAGGTCTTGATCTATCGTAACGCTTCCGATATAGTCGAGATTGGCATCAGTGACCCGAACCCTATGGATCTTGGATTTCAAAACTTGAATAAGCATATCCTTTTATTCTGTATAATAAGCGAGAAAACAGTGCTACAAATTTACAAATTAAATAGCACATAGGGCGCACTTCACACCTTATAGATCAAGACCGTAGCATACGCTATGATGCCCTCTTCCCGACCGGCGAAGCCCATTCGCTCATTCGTCGTTGCTTTTATCGATACCTGATCCGCATCTCCTCCTATGATTTCTGCTATCACCTCCTGCATCCGTGGGATATGGGGATTGATCTTGGGCCGCTCCGCAACTATAGTTGTATCTATGTTTCCTACGGCATAGTTTCTCTCGGATAGGAGTCGGCACACCTCTCGAAGCAATACTTTCGAGTCAGCCCCAGCGTACCTCGGATCGGTATCAGGGAAGTGATGACCTATATCTCTCATATTGGCAGCACCGAGGAGCGCATCAGAGATCGCGTGTAAGAGGACATCGGCATCCGAGTGTCCCATCAGTCCTCTCTCATGCTGTATCTCCACTCCGCCCATAATCAGGGGACGACCCTCAGCAAAGGCGTGGACGTCGTACCCAAAACCTACTCTTATATTACAGCTCATAGCATACTTGAATCACATCAAAAGGTCACGCCTACCGAAAGACGTAGTGTATTATTCAGAGGGTTTAGGTTATTGAATCCCGTGAAGTACGAAATGTCGAAATTAACCTTAGAGTATTTCAACCCCAAACCCAAAAAAAGACCGGAATTGTTTCCCTTTGTAGGGTTCTGATAACGGCATCCCACGCGGGCGAAGAACATATCTTCGTATCCATACTCTGCACCCGTCGCCCAAGAGATCTCCTCAAGCTCCTCCAACATACCCCGAGGTGCATCGCTCAATGAGTGGAAAAGCCCTTCGATAGCTCCCATCTCATTCAGTTCCTTTCGGCGGGACTGAAAGCCGGGGCTATCCGGCAGAGGGACAGACGGAGCAAGGATCTTATCCGCCTCGAAGTGCCAAGAAAGCTCATGAGTACCGTCCCAAGAGTGAGAAAGCCCCGCTCCCAAACGAACAATTGTGGGACTGAACGATGACGACACCCCACCATCATAGGAGAGCTTACCGCCTATATTATTGATAGCAACGCCTGTGCGCAACGCCAGGTCGTACCCAAACAGTCTGACACTATCGACATACGAAGCCGAGAGGTCGAGCATCACGGTTTGGGCTACGTTATCCACCCCGTTTATCTTGGCATTCATATCCGAGCGGACATACCTCACGGCTGCACCCACGCCCCACTTCGGGCTTAGCTTGATGGCATAGCCTAGGTCGGCAGATAGTTCAAAGGGGTGTATCTCTACCGGAGCATCGCTAATCGACTTGGGGATGATGAACGCTTCTCCTATATTGAAGTACCTGAACGATCCCGTGACTGCATGCCTGACCATCCCCCCCCACGTGTAGTAACCTGTGAGATAAGTGATGCCCATATCGTCTGCCAGCTCCGTAAGCCACGGAGTGTATGCACCGCTCAGTCCCCAAGACCCGGAGATAAAGGGTAGTTTCGAGACGTTATGGTATACGGAGTAGGCATCGGCAGTAGTCGCCACCCCTATGCCTCCCATGCCGGTGGCACGGGCATCGGGAGCTATCGAAGTGGAGAAGGCTCCCACTTGCGCAGGGTTGAAGTACCGCCTGCTCCCCTCACTATTTCCTTGTGCAAAGAGTGCCGTGGCGCATACCATTACGGATGCCATTGCCACCATTATTTGTCTGTGATATGATCTCATTCTTCTCACTTTTGGTCATAAAACATTATCTGATACCTACGAACGTCATCTCCTCCTCACCTCGAGCTATATAGATATTATCTCCTATCTCCACCTCTTCGTATCGGGGTAGGAGAGGGAATGTAACGATATCCCCTATCTTCAGCATAAAGTACTCGCTGAGCAGGGATATGTACGACTCTATTACCGTAGGGGGAGTGAGGGAGAGAGGGGTACGCTCCGTATTCCGTATATAGTCCACCGCACCAAGGGTCAGCTCCTTGTAGTCATAATAATTGCTACAAACAAGAGCCCCATCGAATCCCGTGAGGGTCACATAGGGCTCCCGACGCTCTATACTCCCCTTCAGACCATCGAGCCCACAGAATGCCACCCCCACTCCTACCATAGACCAGTAGCGGTGGGCATACTCCGGGGCAACGCACTTCCCTACCCTCTCGATACGTACGACGAGATGAGGCATACCGTACAGCCGATCGATATGCGCGGGCCGATAGAGCATCTTCCCCGAGTTTATCATTGCCGAGTCCGGCTTGGTATAGACGTTGCCGATGTCCGCAAGGGACTCTTCCGATACACCTCCCTTGATGAGAGGGAAGTCGGTACAAAATATCTTCACCTTCGTATATACAGGTTCTCCATCACTTTAGCCGAAAGTACGAGCATCTATCGCTGTCGTAAGCTCTTTCAGCCTGCTAAACATCACTGCGAGGTGCGCATACATCGAAGTATTTTGCACCACGACATCCTCGGGGACGGTTATACGCAGAGGGGTAAAGTTCCATACGGCCTTGATACCATGCTGTACCATAGCATCCGTTACCTCCTGAGCGTTGTGTATAGGTACGGTAAGGATGCCGACCTTGACGCCCATTCCGTCCAACTTGGGCAGTTCACTCATATTATATATAGGAAGCCCGCCTATCGTCTTTCCGCACACCTCATCCGAGATATCGAAGCCCGCGACAATATCGAGACCATACTGCGAGAGACCTCTATCGGTGATGAGCGATGCTCCGAGGTTACCCACACCGAAGACATACGCCCTGTGGCGTTCGTTGAAGCCGAGGAAGTCTTCCAAGACATCAATCATATTTCTGACATCGTACCCTACCCTCGTCTTACCGGACAGGGAGACATACGACAGATCCTTCGCAACAAGGGCGGAGTCCACCCCAATTGCACGAGCGATGTAGGTCGAAGAGACCATCTTCTCGCCCTGTTTATTGAGCAACTTTACATACGCCAAGTACCACGGCAGTCGTCTGAGGGTTGGTTCAGGTACCTGACAGTTTTTTTTCTTAGCCATACTGCTTATTCTTTAGACTTATACTGCGCACATATAGTGTGCAGGACCTCCATCCGTACAGGTGGGGGCATTATTCTCCTTTCACATCGCAAATGTAAAAAAATTGAACCTCATAATACTACTTCAAGACCACATTTAACGAAAAAAATGTCCAATCATCCCCTTTCCCTCACCGCAACGAAGGATGCACGAGATGTAAGTCGCCCTAAGCACTTGCCCCTCTACCCTCATCCGCACTTCCGATACACTTTTCGGAGACATCCCGATATAAACATCCAGATAACCAGACATGAAGTTGTAATCGGGGGCTGAAAAGTAACTTTCAAGGACTGAAACCTAATAATCAGGAGCTGAAAAATAATTTTCAGACCCCGATCATCACTTCTCGTCCGGTAAGGAGGATCTTTTCTCCCGATACCGAATACTCATAGATCAATAGAGGAAGCCCGGTATACTTGCTTGAGTATACCGGGCTTCCTCTATGTTTGGCTATCCGTATAAGATAAAGATATCAGCGACCTCCCATAAGGAGACCGGCAGCTACCTCATCCGCTACTGCCTCGCCTACGAGAGCCGCAGCGATAGCTATGCCAAAG
>JBHBLB010000045.1:0-11564 GCA_041791495.1 Porphyromonas sp. | reverse complement strand
CGCAGTGTCTAAGAAAAATGGAATGATTATCTTTGCTTATAATATCATCAACGTGTACTTCAATATATGACAAGCACAAAAAAACAGGACAAAAGGGTATCGTGCCTTGACCTCACAGTCTCAAAGGTAGAGCACTTCTCGGCTCAGTTGTTCCTGATCGAGCTGATGTCGGCAGAGGGAGTATCCCTGCCTGCTTGCGCTCCTGGGCAGTTCGTCGAGCTACATGTCGAGAACTGCGACGGGGTCTTCCTGCGCCGTCCCATATCCATATACTATGCCGACGAGAAGCATCTCGGGCTCCTGATCAGAGTGGCAGGCAAAGGGACTCGCAGACTCTCGGAAATAGGTGTGGGAGATAGGATAAATACCCTCCTCCCTCTCGGCAATACATTCTCACCACCTAAGGGCGAGTCTCCGCTCCTTATCGGAGGTGGAGTGGGCCTTGCTCCGATGCTTGCTCTCGGGACTTGGCTCAGGGCGAGAGGGATCACCCCTACTTTCCTCCTCGGTGGGCGGGATCGTGAGGCATTTCCTGACCTTACCCCATTCCGCCAAAAGGGTGTCCTGCATCTAACGACCGAAGATGCATCAATGGGTGAGCGGGGATTTGTGACAGATCACTCGATCCTGCGTGACTACTCATTCACAGATGTTTATGTATGCGGCCCGACTCCGATGATGAAAGCCGTAGCCTCCTGGGCAAAGCATCGGGAGGTGTCATGCGAAGTATCGCTCGAAAATATGATGGCGTGCGGTATGGGGGTATGCCTCTGCTGCGTCGAGCCTACGGTAGATGGGCACAAATGCGTATGTACTGACGGTCCTGTCTTCAATACTTCCCAACTATTATGGTAAAGAATAAGAACTTAAGCGTAAACATAGGCGGATTGACGCTCAAGAATCCCGTGACCACGGCATCGGGAACTTTCGGAGACGGCATACTGATGAACGACCTCTACGATGTGTCGGCTCTGGGAGCGATCTTTGCCAAGGGTACAACCCTACTGCATCGCGAAGGGAACCCTCCGTGCCGAATGGCGGAAACAGCATCAGGGATGCTCAATGCCGTGGGTTTGCAGAATAAGGGGGTACACCACTTTGCCAAGCATATCTATCCGGAAGCGACCACTCTCGGTACGGAGATCATCGTGAATGTAAGCGGTTCGGCAATAGAAGACTATCTGGAGACGACCGAAGTGATTGCCGGACTTGATAAGATAAATGCTATCGAACTCAATATCTCTTGCCCCAATGTAAAGGAAGGAGGGATGGCTTTTGGGGTAACTTGCGAGGGTGTTGCCAATATCGTGCGTGAAGTAAGACGGGTCTATCCGAAGACTCTTATCGTCAAGCTATCTCCCAATGTCACGGACATAGCCGCAATAGCACGGACTGCCGAAGAGAACGGTGCCGATGCCGTCTCGCTTGTCAATACGTTCCTCGGCATGGCAGTCGACGCAGAGAGCCGCCGCCCTAAGCTATCCACAGTCACAGGAGGTCTATCGGGTCCCTGCATCAAACCCATAGCCCTACGGATGGTATGGCAAGTAGCCAAGGCCGTGAATATACCTGTAATAGGTCTGGGTGGTATATGCACATGGGAGGATGCGATAGAGTTCATACTTTGTGGCGCATCTGCAATACAGATCGGTACCTACAACTTCATCGACCCTCTGGCTCCGCTGAAAGTAATAGACGGAATAGAGAAGTACATGGAGCGACACGGTATCGGAGACATCAACGAACTGGTGGGAGCACTGCGCGTGTAAGCCACCAACAGCAGTATATAATATGAGCCTTACCGAACTATATGACTTATTGCCCTTTCTGTACCACGATGGCATAGAGGTGCAGGACATACCTATTCGCCTTATATTTAGTGCACTGTTAGGTATCGCTATCGGCTACAACAGACAGATACGTTACCATAATGCAGGTCTGCGTACCTTTGCTTTGATTACCGTAGGTTCGTGTGTTGCCATGCTATGCTCGATCTATATCCCTACCCTCTTCGACATGGGAGATCGTACACGCATAGCGGCACAAGTAGTATCCGGGGTGGGGTTTCTGGGGGCAGGAGCCATCATCCGTGGGCGAGGCAACCATATTCAGGGTATGACAACTGCGGCTCTGATATGGGTATCGGCAGTGCTCGGGCTCGCAGTAGGTGCAGGGATGTATATAAGCTCTTTATTGATTACAGGCATTATCCTGGCAATCCTTATCCTCTTGGAACGAGTGAAGTACCGGTTAGACCACAATGGACATGAGTCATCTCTCTCGATCTCTTTCAGAGAAGAGGCTCCAGACTACTATGCCACTAAAGAGTTCCTTGCCCGATATAATGCCGAACTCAAAGGCTATACGATGGAGAGCAATAGTGAAACCAAGATCCATACAATAGCTCTCCAGTTCAAAGTGAATAGCGAGAACACCATCTCTCAAATACAAAATGACCTCAAAGAGAGGAAGGATGTACTGCAATTCAAAATAGAAACGTGACAAGCCCTAAACGACAATAAGTTCGTATCTTTGTCTTTTACGTAATCAACCTACCGACTGAATTTTAGGATACATAGTTATGAAGCATTGGTTTAGAAACTTAATGATCCTCCTTTGGATAGGAGTCGTCGTCCTACTTGCAGGGTCCGCTCTAATATTCTCACTGATAGCGAAAGGGAAGATAGGCTATATGCCCCCGATCGCCGAGCTGGAAAACCCCATCGACAAATACGCCTCTCAAGTCATCTCTGAGGATGGTAAGGTCTTAGGAGCCTTTGCCCTGAAAAATAATAACCGCATATTCATCACCTACGATCAGCTCTCTCCTCACCTCGTCAATGCACTTATTGCAACCGAAGATAAGAGGTTTGCCGATCACTCAGGGATAGACTTCCAGGGTTTGATGAGAGCTGTGATCAAGACAGGCCTACTCGGACAGAAACAATCCGGGGGAGGGAGTACAATCTCTCAGCAGCTTGCCAAGCAGCTTTACTCACCTCAAGCAGATAATATCTTCGAACGTGCACTGCAAAAACCTATCGAGTGGGTCATCGCGGTAGAGTTGGAGCGATACTACACCAAGGAAGAGATTGTCAATCTTTACCTCAATAAGTTTGACTTCCTCTATCAAGCCGTAGGGATAGAATCGGCAGCAAAGACGTACTTCAATAAAACACCGAAAGACCTTACAGTAGAAGAAGCCGCGACCCTCGTGGGTATGTGCAAAAACCCATCCCTATACAATCCTATTCGTTATCCGGATCGCACACGCAATAGACGTAATACGGTACTGGACCTTATGCGGCGATCTGATCATCTCTCCCAAGCGGAATGCGACTCCCTCTCGGCTCTGCCCTTGAAGACAGAGTTTAGTGTACGTAATCATAGAGCGGGAAACGCCACGTACTTTAGGGAGTTCATCAAGAAAATTATGATGGCAGAGAAGCCTAAGAAAAGGGACTATCGTGGATGGATGAAAGAGCAATATCAAAGAGACTCCCTGGCTTGGGAAACCCAACCACTCTATGGATGGTGCCACAAGAACCAGAAGTCTGATGGTACGCCATACAATATCTATACGGATGGTCTCAAGATTTACACCGGAATCAACTCCAAAATGCAACAGTACGCTGAGGATGCAGTATATGAACACTTCAGCAAAACTCTCCAACCAGAATTCGTTAAAGAGAAAAAAAGTCGCAAGACCGGACCATTTTCAAACAAGATAACGGATGAAGAGAGAGAGAGTCTGATCACTCGATCTATCGAACTGAGTGATCGCTATCGCCAACTCTCGGCTGAGGGAATGAGCAAAGCGGAGATCCTCAAGACCTTTGATATCCCTACTGAAATGACGGTATTCTCTTACGAAGGTCCCAGAGATACCATCATGACTCCCAGAGATTCCATTTTGTACTACAAGTCATTCCTAAGAACAGGGTTCATGGCAATGGATCCCCGTAACGGTCACGTAAAGGCGTATGTGGGAGGAGTAAACTATGGAGCTTTCCAATATGATATGGTGACGTCCGGACGTCGTCAGGTGGGTTCAGTAATGAAACCCCTACTCTACGCTATGGCGATGAACGAGGGATTTACTCCTTGCGATCAAATGATGCATGTCCAGCCACAACTGCTTGATGAAGCGGGGCGAGTATGGGCCCCTCGTAATCCAGGTGCTAAACGTGTGGGAGAAATGGTTTCGATAGATTGGGGACTACAAGTTTCGGACAACTGGGTCACAGCCTGGTTGATGAGCCAACTTTCTCCATATACGTTTGTTGAACTGCTTCACTCTTTTGGTATCACTGGACACCTTGATCCCGTAGTCTCCATCTGCTTGGGGACACCTGACATATCAGTATCGGAGATGGTGAGTGCCTTTACAACATTCTCCAATGGTGGTATTCGTACTGAACCGATGTTCGTTACCCGAATCGAAGATCAGTATGGAAACGTGTTGGCAAATTTCGCTCCGAAGATGAACGAAGTACTACCCGAGGAAGCAACTTACAAGACACTCTATATGTTACGTAACGTAATGAATGGAGGGACTGGTAGTAGAGTCAGATTTAGATATAACGTACAAGCCGATATGGGTGGTAAAACGGGGACAACACAAAACAATTCTGACGGATGGTTTATATGCTTCACACCATCACTAACTGCCGGTTGTTGGGTTGGAGGTGAAGATAGATCCATTCACTTTGATAGGATGGCGCATGGACAAGGTGCCTCTATGGCTCTACCTGTAGTAGCACTCTTCTACCAAAAGGTATACGCCGACAGGAGCCTTGGTTATGACCCGGGAGAGAAGTTTATCATACCTGCAGCATATGCCAACCCCTGTAAGTCAAGTATAGAAGATAACTCTGCCACCACAATCAACCAAGAAGGTATCGACTCGTTATTTGAATAGTCGCTTAAAGGACTATGAATGTGGCAGATTATTTGTACTTTTGTATAACTATACTGACTAACTTATTATTACGATAAATCAAGATTCAATTTCTAATCTAATCACAACGTAAACGTAAATGTCTACAAAGAGAGTTTATTTCTTCGGTAATGGTACCGCAGAAGGTAAGGCAGGTATGAAGCTGCTTTTAGGAGGTAAGGGAGCCAACTTGGCTGAAATGAATATTATCGGAGTGCCTGTCCCTCCGGGATTTACTATCACAACTGAGGTTTGTAAAGAATATTATAGCCTAGGGAAAGACGAAGTCATCAAGCTTATCACTCCAGAAGTGGAGGCAGCGATTGCCAAAGTGGAAGAGCTGATGAAGTCAAAGTTTGGCGACGTAGAGAATCCCCTCCTCGTATCTGTACGCTCAGGCGCCCCGGCATCTATGCCTGGGATGATGGATACTATCCTTAACCTTGGGCTCAATGATGAAGTAGTTGAAGGACTTGCCCGCAAAACTGGCAACGAACGTTTCGCATGGGACTCATATCGCCGCTTTGTACAGATGTATGGAGACGTGGTACTTGGTATGAAGCCTGTCAATAAGGAAGATATAGATCCGTTTGAAGCTATAATTGAAGAAGTAAAAGAAGCACGTGGAGTCGAGCTTGATACTGAACTCTCAGTAGAAGATCTTAAGGAACTTGTAGCCAAGTTTAAGAATGCTGTAAAAACTCAGACCGGCCAAGACTTCCCAAAGACTGCTTATGAGCAGCTATGGGGTGCCGTATGTGCAGTATTTGGCTCATGGATGAATGAGCGTGCGATCCTATATCGTCAGATGGAAAACATACCTGAAGAATGGGGTACAGCCGTAAACGTTCAAGCAATGGTATTCGGCAATATGGGTGAAACGTCTGCTACTGGAGTATGTTTCTCTCGTGACGCTGCCACGGGTGAGAACCTTTTCAACGGGGAATATCTCATCAATGCTCAGGGAGAAGATGTGGTAGCAGGTATCCGTACACCGAGAGAGATCACCAAGATTGGCTCTCAACGTTGGGCTGAAAGAGCGGGTGTAAGCGAAGCCGAACGTGCAGCTACTATGCCATCTCTCGAGGAAGCTATGCCTGAAATCTACCAAGAGCTCAATGCTCTTCAGCACAAACTCGAAGACCATTATCGCGATATGCAGGATATGGAGTTCACTGTACAAGAAGGTAAGCTCTGGATGCTCCAGACCCGTAACGGTAAGCGTACCGGTCTTGCTATGGTGAAGATTGCCATGGATCTCCTTAGAGAAGGCTATATTGACGAAAAGGGTGCCCTTATGAAGATCGAACCGAACAAGCTCGATGAGCTACTTCACCCTATCTTCGATAAGAAAGCTCTTGCAGCAGCAAAGCGTATCACACGCGGTCTTCCTGCATCTCCGGGAGCCGCGACAGGTAAGATTGTCTTCTTTGCAGACGATGCGGCTAAGTTCCACAACGAAGGTGGACATAGAGTTATCCTCGTTCGTAACGAGACCTCTCCCGAAGACCTTGCCGGTATGCAGGTTGCCGAAGGCATTTTGACGGCTCGTGGCGGTATGACATCGCACGCTGCTGTTGTTGCTCGTGGTATGGGTAAGTGCTGCGTGTCCGGTGCCGGTGCACTCAAGATCGACTATAAGGCTCGTACGCTTACAGTAGATGGTAACGTCTACAAAGAGGGTGATTTCATCTCCCTCAACGGTACGACAGGTGAAGTTTACGAAGGCATGGTAGACACTAAGGCAGCAGAGCTTGATCCGGACTTCGAAGCCCTCATGGCATTGGCAGACAAGTACGCTAAGCTTGCCGTACGTGCAAATGCAGATACCGGACACGATGCCCAGATCGCTCGCTCATTCGGTGCAAAAGGTATCGGTCTTTGCCGTACCGAGCATATGTTCTTTGAGGGCGAAAAGATCAAAGCAATGCGTCGCATGATCCTTGCAGAGAATGCAGAAGGTCGACGCGAAGCTCTCTCAAAGATCCTTCCATACCAGAAAGAAGACTTCAAACAGATCTTCAGCGCAATGCATGATCTGCCTGTCACTGTACGTCTCCTTGACCCACCTTTGCACGAATTTGTCCCTCACGATACCAAAGGTCAGCAAGAAATGGCCGACGATATGGGTATCTCACTCGATCAAATCCGTCATCGCATCGAGAGCTTGAGCGAACAGAACCCGATGCTTGGTCACCGTGGTTGCCGTCTCGGTAATACATACCCCGAGATCACAGAGATGCAGACTACGGCCATCATCACTGCCGCACTCGAACTTAAGAAAGAAGGCATCAATGCAATCCCTGAAATCATGGTACCTCTTACAGGTATTTTGTACGAGTTCAAGGAGCAAGAGAAGGTAATCCGTGCTACTGCAGAGAAGATCTTCGCTGAGCTCGGTGACCGTATCGACTTCACAGTAGGTACGATGATCGAAGTACCACGTGCAGCACTTACTGCGAACCGTATCGCTTCCTCTGCAGAGTTCTTCTCATTCGGGACGAACGACCTTACTCAGATGACATTCGGATACTCACGCGACGACATTGCTTCGTTCCTACCGGTTTATCTCGAAAAGAAGATTCTCAAGGTAGATCCATTCCAAGTCCTCGACCAGAACGGTGTAGGTCAGCTTGTCAAGATGGCTACTGAGAAGGGCCGTAGTGAGCGTCCTAACCTCAAGTGTGGTATATGCGGTGAACATGGAGGTGAGCCTTCGAGCGTTAAGTTCTGCCATCGTACAGGCCTCAACTACGTATCCTGCTCTCCATTCCGTGTGCCCATTGCACGCCTTGCAGCCGCACAAGCTGTCATCGAAGAGCAAGCGAAGTAATACACACCTAATATAAAACTTCAAGCGGAGCTATGGAGACTAACGCAAGTCTCCGTAGCTCCGCACTCTTTTATTACAGCCCAAGGCTTACGATTGTAGCACAAATCCTACTACAGATGGATACTATAAATTACATCCAATACTAAGTAAGGACAGGTATAGCAGCAGACTGGGCCCAGCCTACTGACCCTTTATTTATAGAGGGTACAGATTGAGCAGTCCTCAGCTCCTCACCGAAAGGTGCCACCTTGCGGTAGAAAACAACCGAACAATAGGACATAATCCTATCCCTATTCCTTGATTATTAGTATTCAGCTTGTGAAAACTAATATTCAGCCCTTGATTGTTACTTTTCAGGAGCTGAATATGGCTTACGATCCGGAAGAAAAACTATTTTGTACGAGACTTACACTCTTTCCTTTCACGTACAACTAAGGCAAAGGGAAGATCCTTTCTCCTTTTTCACCGACGAAAACGAGGAACAATAATCAAGACCATACGACTCGAATATCCGGTCTCTTCAAGCACACGATTATATCGAGCCCATGTATGCTCTAAAGAAAGTTGTCGATACTGCTACGCTCTTTACCGATAATATCCTTGTCCAACCACCTCTCCTGCCGAGAAGTAAATATAATAACACTATCTTCCTCTCCATGTATGATGTCGGCAATTTTGATCTTCAATTCCTGAAGCTTCACTTCCGTAATCTCTCCCTCAAATACTGAGTTCTGTATCCAACACAAGTATTGACGGCACAGTTTGAGCATTTTAGCAACCCTTTTCTCACCGACATCATAGACTAGAATGGCATACATTACCAATACATTTTGAAAGGTTTGTACTCCTCAATACCCAATAAGTCCTTTGCGAGCTTATAACACTCCAACTTTATCAGATGCCTGTAGCTCACAGATCTTCCTAAATTTCGGTGCTTAATCGTTTCATTAAGACGCTCTTCATACGCTTGGACAAAGATTTTCTTCCCGCTAGGATTAAGGATGCAGCGATTAAGTTTCTTATCGAAGTGTCGCTCTTGGATAAGCTTCTTATTAAGGACCTTGAAGATCGTCCGATCGACAATTATAGGCTTGAAAACCTCTGATATATCCAAGCACAAGGAGTACCGCCTATCCCCCGGAGTGTGTAGATAACTTATTGTCGGATTGAGCTGTGTCTGATGGATAGACTTAAGGCACAGCGAGTAGCACATCATATTCCCGAATGAGATCAGGGCGTTTACCTCGTTCAGAGGTGGTCGCTTAGACCGAGCTCCCATTTCGAATGTGCTTATGATTTCACCGAAGGCATCATAATAGATTTGCCTGATATTTCCTTCAACGCCCATAAGTGAAACAATATCCTTTGCCTCACTTATCCCTTCGGCGTATTTATGGATGAGATCAATATATGGCTGAAGATCTTTCCCTCGATTATTATAATAGGCGAGGTTCTTCTGGATATTGAATGCTGCTCCGCGGACAAACTGTGAGGCTATCTGGAGTCGCCGCTTCTTATTCTGATGCGCTTTGACCTGAGCCAAAAGCATCTTCCCGGATAAGAGATAGTCTTTGGGCATGAAAGAGCCTGTATAGTTTTCGTAGTAATCAAAGAAATGAACACAGACATCATTCTGTCCCAAGAAATTAAAGAGACCACTATTGGCACGAAGCGAACCAAAGACATACATATCACTTACTGTCTCAATCGGGATATATCTCGGCTGCCCAATATGATCAATTCCGATCTCTCCTTCTTCGATAGGCGTAAATTTCAATGAATTATCCTTACGCGAGAGTTCGCCGGGATTGAATAAATAATAGGTCTTCTTCATAACTCATCCCCTGAGTAACAGAAATCACAATAACTGCAAGTCTTACAAATATGTGAGTCTAATAGTGGAGGACACTCGTCACTAGAGATTAGTGCGAGGATTTCTTGCTCATACTCCTTTATCATCGCTCTATCGCAATCACTAAGGAATACCTTTTCAGTCTTTCTGAGTTTAGGATATTCCAAAACACCCGTCACGCCCTCTAACCCATGTCGCTCCAATACATACAAGTAATAAAGTAACTGTACTCGATGCGCTTCCGAAATCTTATCTGACTTCTTAATCTCATGCACCACCTTATTTTTGACATCATAGAAATCAATCTTTATGCCATCCACTTCCAACTCTTCGTACCTCTCCGGGCGTTGTAGATAAGTGGTTTCATGGATCAATCGCCCCTCATACACGAGATCCGAGGTATGCTCCATCGTGATACCGGTAGCAAACAACCATAGCTTTCTATGACAAACTTGGTAATAATTGAAGTGTGTACCGGTGATATTCATAAGATTTCTATGAGTAATTCGATTTGGTAGATATTAAAACCCCAAGCAGAGACACAGTCAAAATAGATCTCTACTTGGGGTTTTATACTAAAGTTGATTTTCGTAGTCGAAAGCCAACATCATTTCAACAAGATGCTGTTCCGCTGAGGCAAGAGCATCTGCACTTTCATTTTCTACAAGTACGTGTGCGGCACAAGGTAAAGTAACAAAAACGTCTGCACCGGCTCTCTCATCGACAATTGGTCTAGCTTTGGGTTTATCACTTCCGTCATCAATCAGTTTGGCACGTATAGCTCCAGCTTGTGCATTAGCATTATCACTTATTGCGACAGCGAGCGTCTCCATAAGGCTAAATGTACGAGCTTGGTTAGACGTAATCCTCCAGTTAATAAGTGCATGAGCTAATGCTCTGATAACTTTCTCTCGTTCCTCCCTAGGGAGAACTAAGCATCTACCAAAAACGTTTTCAGTTTCAATCCAACCTAAACCTCTCAACTTTTCAATCATTTCTTGATCTATTTCAGGATCGTGCTGATTCATGGAAACAGCAAATAGCGTACGTAGATCAATTGCAATATCATAGACAAACAGCCCTGAAGTACGCTTGTTGTCAGGAATCCAGTGCCTACGAGTAAGTGTACTTTTATTCTCTCTTAAAAACATTTCGATCTCTTCTTCTCCTAATAGTTCGCTCTTTCCAGCGATACGAACATTTACTGGATGACTATCAGGACGATCACTTCTATCAAATGTGATGTTCTCTTTTTCAACCCCTGCTAATAGTGGATGCAATGGTCGCATAGCTGATATCGATAAGGGGCTACGACGTTTCTTGGTTATTCCATCTCCAGCTCGCATCCAACCTCCAACAAGTTGATCCATGTGTTGGGGATCACATGGCGACCAAGGCTCTTTCTGGGAGAGTTCTTTCTTTGGAGTGATTTCATAATTAAAAGTAATAGGTGCCATCTGAACATTGAGGAAATCAGTAAGTGCCTCCAAAACAGATCGCTTAACCTGTTGTCCACTTGAATAAGCCAAAGAGCGATTGAACTGGGTATCGAAGTAAGTTTTTTGTCCATCTTCAACGCAAAAAACTGTATGCTCTGCTCGTTTGAGAGCTCTAATGTAAATGTATGGATTCATAATTTCAATTATTGATTATTACTCGTGTCTATTGATCAACGCATAGTGAAATCGAATTAAAGTTAGAAAGTAAGGAACATTATCTGATGGCATCATATTAATGATTAGTGCTATGTCCTCCAATTCTGCTAAAGAATCAGCTTCATCAACGATCCCTCTCATTTGATCAATAAAACCTCTTTTATTCGTTGTCTCTAAGAGAGATTTTACCGCATTACTACGTACAGTTCTCCCTGCTTTACCACCAAGACTAAAAGCGTGTAATACCTTAGCAAAGTTCTTGGCTTTGTCCCATAATTCTTCGTT
>JBHBLB010000044.1:0-21731 GCA_041791495.1 Porphyromonas sp. | reverse complement strand
TCGTATGGGATGTGGGGCATCAGGCGTACCCGCACAAGCTACTGACAGGACGGAGAGAGAGCTTCGACACACTACGTAAGTGGGGCGGACTAAGCGGCTTCACTCACCCGAACGAAAGCGAGTACGATGCCTTCGTGGCAGGTCATGCCTCCAACTCCATCTCTGCAGCTCTTGGCCTTGCCGTAGCAGATCGCATGGCGGGACGGGACAACCAGGTCATAGCGGTCATAGGTGATGGGGCGATGACGGGGGGATTGGCATTCGAGGGTCTCAACAATGCCTGCACGCATCCGAACAACCTGCTCATCATACTCAATGATAACAATATATCCATAGATAAGAGTACGGGTGCGCTTAGCCGTTACCTCGTAGACATTATCACAAGTAAGACATACAACAAGGTACGTCACGAGAGCTACAAGACGCTCAAGAGTCTCAACCTGATAGATGATCGTAGACGCTCAAGCATACTGAGGTTCAACAACAGCGTGAAAGCCCTCCTGAGCGACCGGCCAAACCTGTTTGAAGGGTTCAGTATTCGCTACATCGGTCCCATAGACGGGCACGATGTCAAAGGGATAATCAGAGTACTGAGAGACATAAAGGACTTCGACGGGCCCAAGCTCTTGCACGTACAGACGGTGAAAGGCAAAGGGTACAAGCCGGCCGAAGAGAGTGCCGTGGTATGGCACGCCCCGGGGTGCTTCGATGTGGAGACGGGAGAGATCAAGGCTCCGCTCCCCGCCCCGGACGAACCGATGAAGTTCCAGGACGTATTCGGACATACGCTCGTAGAGCTTGCGGAGATGGACGAACGTATAGTGGGGGTCACCCCTGCCATGCCCTCGGGGTGCTCCATGACGTACTTGATGGAGAAGTATCCGGGTCGCAGCTTCGATGTAGGGATAGCCGAGGGGCACGCTGTCACCTTCTCTGCAGGGCTTGCCCTGCAGGGAGCGATACCGTTCTGCAACATATACTCCTCCTTTATGCAACGTGGTTATGATCAGATCATACACGACACAGCCATGCAGTCGGCTCCGGTCATCTTCTGTCTCGACAGAGGCGGACTCGTGGGCGAGGACGGGATGACTCATCATGGACTCTACGATATCGCCTATCTGAGATGTATCCCTGGTCTGACCATAATGTCGCCGTACGATGAGGAGGAACTGAGGATGATGATGTACACTGCGTACAAGCATCATAAGGAGGGGCCGTTCGTGATCCGTTACCCAAGGGGGAAAGGCTCGTGTGCAGAGTGGCGTACACCTTTCAGAGAAGTCCCGATAGGGAAAGCCGAAGTGCGTCGCCAAGGTAGCGACATCGCATTCGTCAGCTATGGCCCCGTGGGGAACGAGGTCTCGAAGGTGGTACAAGCCCTTTCCGAAAAAGGATACGACCCCGGGCATATAAACCTGCGCTTCGTCAAACCTCTCGACAGAGACACAATACTTGAAGCGGCTCGCTCCTATAAGCACATCGTAACAGTAGAAGACGGCACGCTGATGGGCGGGATGGGGAGTGCCATCCTCGAACTCCTATCGGAGCAGGGGCTTCACCTGCCTGTGTCCCGCTGGGGAGTAGCAGATGAGTACATAAAACAAGGGAAAGTAGAGATCCAACATAAGTATTGCGGGCTTGATGCCGATACGATGCAGGAGAGAGCGTTGGAGATACTGACACATAAAGGTCCGGAAAGATGAGGATATTCATAGCAGGAGCGGGAGAAGTAGGTACGCACTTGGCTAAGCTCCTTTCGACAGAAAGCCATGATATAACGCTCATGGACATAGAGCCCGAACGTATAGAGTTTGCGTACGACAATAGCTTTGAGATCATGCCCGTGGTAGGGAATCCGACCTCTTCGGCGGCTCTGGAGAAGGCAGGAGCAGGAGAGGCCGAACTCTTCATCAGCGTAACCCCGGAGGAGAGTATGAACATCATCGCGTGTATGCTTGCTTCTCGCCTCGGAGCTAAGAAGACCTTGGCGCGTATCAATAACAAAGAGTATCTCTCGGAAGAGAACAAAGCCTTCTTCGCTTCCCTGGGTATAGATGAAATGGTATACCCCGAGAGCTTGGCCGCTCAGGAAATTGTCGCCGGGTTGAAGCTACCATGGACACGACAGTACTGGAGCCTCTTTGACAATAAGCTCGACCTCCTTGCCGTCAAAGTCGAAGCCCACTCCCGACTGGTGGGGATGCGCCTCTATGAACTTGGGAACTTCGGCCCCAAAAGGTTCCATATCGTAGCAGTGAGAAGGCAGTACAGGACCCTCATCCCTGCGGGTGCCGATACCATTCAGAACGGAGATATCCTCTTCTTCACTTGCGCCCCGGAAGATAAAGATACTGTACGACAGTTCTGCGGAAAGGAACATGTCGAGGTAAAGAAAATAATCATCATGGGAGGAAGCCGTATCGCACTCAAAGCAACAGAGGCTCTCCCCTCGGACATGAAGATAAAGATCATAGAACGCAACCATGAACACTGTAAGAGACTTATCGAACTTGTACCGGACAATGTCATGGTAATCCATGGAGATGCCCGAGACCCTAAGCTCCTGAAAGAGGAAGGGATAGAGAACTGTCAGGCATTTCTCGCTCTGACTGATAACTCGGAAGCGAACGTCTTAGCGACCGTTGCCGCAAAAAGATTCGGCATCTATCGGTCGGTTGCCGAAATTGAGAACATAGATTACCTGGACATTGCAGAGCAAATGGACATTGGGAACCTGATCAATAAGAAACTCTTGGCCGCAGGGAGTATATTCCGTCACCTTTTAAATATCGATGTCACTAACGTAAAGTGCCTTTCGCTTGGAAAAGCGGATGTACTCGAAGTAGTGGCTCGTCCGGGATCGAAGATCACCAAGGCCCCTGTCAAGGATCTCAAACTACCCAAGGATATGACACTCGGTGGGCTTATGCGTGAAGGAAAAGTGATACTTATAGACGGAAATACCGTAATACAACCCAAAGACTTAGTAATGGTCTTCTGCATCAATACCTCGATAGCTCGTATCAAGAACCTATTCGCTTAGACTGAGAAGTATGCCGTTCAAACTTTTTGATAACGTCAAACTATCCACGACATTCAACTATCGGTTTGTCTTTAGGATGATCGGACACTTGTGTCTCCTGCAAGTCCCTTTGCTGATAATCGCTACAGCTATTTCCCTTTATTACAAAGATAGTGGGCTTGTTCCGCTTTATACGACAGCGGGTTGTATGGCTGTGGTGGGGATATTGCTTTCCATCTTCGGACGGAACGCTAAGTCCTACAACGCGGGTCGTAGAGAAGGGATGCTAAGTGTCGCTCTGAGCTGGTTCGTTGTATCGCTCATCGGGATGCTTCCATACAAATTGGGAGGCTACGTACCGACCTTTGCCGACGCTTTCTTCGAGACAATCTCCGGATTTACTACGACCGGGGCAACAATCCTTCCGGACATCGAAGCATTGCCAAGGAGTATTCTCTTCTGGCGCAGCGTAACACAGTGGGTCGGAGGTATCGGTATTGTAGTCTTTGTTGTCGCTCTTGTGCCACTCATGGGCGGTAGTGCTTCACTCTTGTACAATAGCGAGACGACAGGAGTGCTGCACGAAAGGTTCCTCCCTCGCGTAGGGATGATGGCAAAGTGGGTATCCATCATATACATTTTCTTGAGTCTTTTGTGCATATTGTTACTATGGGCCGGCCCCATGGGACTATACGATGCGGTCTGTCATGCGACCACTTGCATCTCGACAGGGGGATTTTCTCCTCGCAATGCCTCTATCGCAGCGTATGACTCACGGTATGTCGAAGGGATCACTACCGTATTTATGCTTGCAGGGGCCATAAACTTCACATTGTTTTATTTCGCTTTGAGAGGGAAAAGTGGGAAACTTTTCAAGGACGTAGAGGTAAAAGCATTCCTGTTTATCATCACAACGATCTCTATACTATCGACCCTTTGGTTGTACTTCAAGGGGATCAAGAGCGACTTCTTCGAGGCTCTTCGTCTATCTTTTTACCACATCATTAGCGTCATTACTACGACCGGCTATGTACTTGAGGACTATAATCAGTGGATGCCTTTCTTTGGGTTCCTTATCCTTTTCGTGACTTTCATCGGAGGGTGTGCGGGCTCAACGAGCGGAGGACTCAAAGTGATTCGCTTCGTTATCCTTGCCAAGAACCTCCGCAACGAGTTCCACAAGCGCACTCACCCCAATGCAATGCTGCCCGTACGCATATCCGGGCAACCCATTCCCGGAAAGGTTGTACACCAGGTTCTGGCATTCTTCTTCGCCTATCTCTGTCTTGTGATGGCAGGGGCTATGATCGTGAGCATGGACGGATTCAATGTGAGCGAGTGTATATCGGTTGCTTTGACGAGTGTGTCCAATACGGGTCCTGCTTTGGGTACATTCGGGCCGGTGGACAACTTCTCTCCGCTCTCCTCTCTTTCCAAGATTGTGCTGAGCATCCTTATGGTGATGGGACGTCTGGAAATATTTACGGTGCTAACGATACTGCATCCGAGCTTCTGGAGACACTAAAAACTCAAGAACAGATAACCTTATATACAACTACTATTATATGGATCTCGAACTACAAAATATCCGAAGAGACTTTTCCGTCGGCAGCTTATCTCGCAACGATATGCCGGCAGACCCTATCGTCAAAGCCGAAGAATGGATTGCCGAAGCCGTGAAGCTCGGTGTGATAGAGCCGACAGCCATCATACTCGCTACGGCGGATGCCGACGGGCGTCCCTCTGCCCGCACATTGCTTCTCAAGGAAGTGCACGAGGGGACATTCATCTTTTACACCAACTACAAGGGGAGAAAGGGACGACAGATAGAGATCAATCCTAATGTCTCTATCACATTCCTCTGGCACCAGCTCGAGAGGCAGATCCACATCGAAGGCATCTGCCGGCGCGTCGCACCCGAAGTCTCCGATGCTTACTTTGCGCAGCGTCCGTACAAGAGCCGTATAGGAGCCAGGATCTCTCCGCAGAGCCAGCCCATCCCTTCCCGCACATATATCATGTCGGAGTTCGTCAAAGAGAGCTTGAAGTATACAGGACGCGCCGTCCCACGTCCTGACGACTGGGGAGGATATGCGGTCACGCCAAGGCGCATAGAGTTTTGGCAAGGTCGCGAGAGCCGACTGCACGACAGATTTCTGTACGAACTCCGGGAAGACGGCTCTTGGTCGCTCGATCGGCTTGCGCCCTAACGGCGACACTACCGAGTGATGTAGAGCGTCTCCAGTGTCGGCACGACACGATACTGACGCAGGGTATGCCGGGCAGGGCCTGCGATAGGGTTGCCTACCCCCAGTGCAAGCTCATAGACAGATGCACAGTTGGGGCACCTGTAAAGTATCAACCCTTCGTGCTCATCTCCCCGGTATCTCTTGACCACGGATATACCGGGATACTCTACGGGGCACGCCAAGTCATACGCATAGAACGCATCGCTCCCCGTCCCGTATCCGCCATGCACGACCACCACTCCGCCTGCTCCCACAGCCTCACCGACTGTCCGTGGGGCAAGGATCTCAAACGAAGACAAGATCTCCCCCAACGGATACCCCTCACCCATACGATCGATCGTGATATGTACCGGGAAGTCTGGTATCGGAGACTGCGCCTCTCGGCTGCCATCGCAAGAAAACAGAAAGAGACACCATACGACAAGTGCGTACGGGAGTCTCTTTGCTTTTGCCGCAGCCATCGGTTTCATGGCGCTATTGTGTGTACTGTCAAAGTCTGTCGAAGTCGATCTGCTCCATCATTGTAGCGATCTTCTCCAAGACCGGAGTGAGTCGTCCCGAGATCATCCCTTTGAGAAATACCGGGACATTTGCATCCACGCTTATCTGCACATCGGTATGCTCGCCACTGGGCTTCAGATGAAGTTGCAGAGCGATCGGCAGTGGTGACTTCTCTGCTTTGTAACTTACAAAGTAGGGCGCATCGACACCGTTCTTGACGAACTTGACTGTCCCCGCCATCGGAGCATCAAAGGCAAAGCTATCCTCCGTAAGCCGGACTTCACTGAGCGACAACTTATCGGCATGACGACTGAGTATCTCACTCAGGGTCGATGGGTTCGACAGGTAACCGAATATAGTATCGATATCTTTTTTGACCGTAAAGGGTCTACTGCTGAATGTCTCCATACGTTGAGGGTTATGGGAAAGTTACTGACCCCATGTATCAGGACTCTTGCGCCACTCCCTGAGGGTGTCGAGGTCAGTCTCATTTATATAGTTGGTGCGGACCGCTTCTTCGATGACAGAGTCATAGTTGCTGAGTGTCACGAGCTGCACACCTGCCTCTTTGAAAGCTGCCTCTGCCTGAGGGAAGAGGTGGCTGTATACAGCCGCCATACCCACCACTTCACAACCGAAGTGACGTACCGCCTCTACAGCCTTCAGGCTGCTCCCACCGGTAGAGATAAGATCCTCTATGACGACAACCTTAGCTCCCGGCTTGAGTTCACCTTCGATGAGGTTTTCCAACCCGTGGTTCTTCGGGGTAGAGCGGATGTAGGCGAATGGCAATCCCAGGAGGTCAGCCACAAGTGCCCCCATCGCGATCGCTCCGGTAGCTACTCCGGCGATAGCCTCTACGTCAGGGTATACCTCGCTGATCACTCTGGCGAGCTGTACTTTGATATATGTACGTACGGCAGGGTAAGAGAGCGTCTTACGATTGTCGCAATAGATAGGAGACTTCCAACCAGATGCCCATGTGAAAGGGTTCTGAGGTTGTAGCCTTACGGCCTTGACTTCAAGGAGCTTCTCAGCAATTTGTTTCTGAAGGGTTTTCATTGTTCGTAAGTTAGGCTTTATGATGTTTGCTCCGTAAAGGTACAAATTTATTCATTGCCCACGCCTTACCTCCTCCGAAAGCATGCCGGCGCTCCGGATAGGAGTACCATATATACCGCCCCATGAGCAGGCACGAGCCGGTTTCAAGATCCGGACCCTTCCCCCCTTTTCATTGCACTTACGATAGCTCGGGGTCCCACAGAAAACCTATTCGGAACGGGCATAAATCTTTCGGATTACCGGGCATGGACTTACGTTCAGCGTCAGGAAACCAGTTTCCAGGGACGGAAAAGTAATAATCCGGGGCTGAAAGCTACCTTTCAGCCCCGGATCATCACTTCAGATACGGGAGACACAAACTTCTCTACCATACCCTCATCACTCCTTTCTGTGACGATGTTCTCCTACTACCTGCAACAAAGAGAAAAGGTGTACCGATACTCCCTGTACCGGTACACCCTCAGTATGCATAATGATAGGATAAAAATCAGTCGAGGATAGTAACCCAACCATGCTTGTCCTCTGCATCCCCATACTGGATGGCACGAAGAGCATTGTAGAGCTTCGTACAAGTAGCACCTGCTACACCCTCTTTGGCAAGGACATAGCTGTGACCTTCGTCGAGGTCGTCTACGCGGAGGATAGGACTGATCACGGCTGCTGTACCGCAAGCTCCCGCTTCGTCAAACTCTGCCAACTCCTCAACGGCGACAGGACGACGCTCTACTTCCATACCCAGATCCTGTGCCACCTGCATGAGACTCATATTGGTGATAGAGGGGAGTATGGACGAAGACTTAGGAGTGATGTACTTATTACCTTTGATCCCGAAGAAGTTGGCAGGACCGCACTCGTCAATATATTTCTTCTCCTTAGCATCGAGGAAGATCACTGCCGAGTAACCCTTATCGTGTGCAATGCAACCCGCCTTGATACCTGCTGCATAGTTGCCACCCACCTTAATGGTACCGGTGCCGAGAGGAGCCGCACGGTCATAGCCACGCAATATAGCCATTGGCGTCGGCTTAAAGCCATCCTTGAAGTAAGGTCCTACCGGTGTGACAAAGATGATGAATAGATACTCGGACGCCGGGCGGACACCTACTTGCGCTCCTGTACCAATGACAAGAGGTCTGATGTAAAGAGATGCGCCGGATTCGTAAGGAGGGAGATAGTCGATATTGAGCTTCACTACCCTATGTACCATTTCGGTGAAAAGTTCTTGGGGAATCTGTGGCATCATCACTCCTTCGCAAGAGCGATTCATACGCAAAGCGTTCTCATCCACTCTGAAGAGGCGAGTCTTGCCGTCCCTACCCTTGAAGGCTTTCATTCCCTCAAAAGCTTCCTGTCCATAGTGCAGACAAGTTGCTGCCATGTGCATTGAGATGTTGGTATCTTGGGTCTCTTCGATCTCACCCCACTGACCATTCTTGTAATAACACCTCACGTTGTAAGCTGTCGGATAGTACCCGAAGCTCAAACTTGACCATTCAATTTCTTGCATAGTTTTGTTCTAATTAGTTAATTGGTTAGTATCAGATATTGTGATAAATATATGATTTGTTCATTCTTTCGTCTTTCGGGCTCTCTTCGGTGCGGGAGCCTCGGATAGTTTTTTCTTTAGTGCCTCAAGCTCTTCGCCTTGATTCTTTATGGTAAGTAGTAGAGCATTCAGCTCTTCATTCTCTATCGAGCTCGGGTATTGTGCCTCGACACGTAGGTGAAAATCGCTAAGGATGTTCATGAAGTTGCTGAAAGCATCGTACGGATTGTCGTAAGGACTGAATAGATGCATATCTCTATTGGTCGTAGACATATAGAGGAAGTGATCGCTGCTTTGGAGATAGAGCCAGTCCTGAAGCAGACGTCTGTCCTGACAGAGTCGAGTACGCTCACCCCACTGTACGAGCTTGTCGAAAGCCTCGTGCTGAAGCTCATTGCCAAGCCAGGTAGAGGTGCTCTTCTCCTCTTCGGACCATGATATCGGTGTAGGTACAGAGAGTACTCCGATGGGCGTATAGCGGTCAATGACTTCGGAGGGTGTCGCAAAGTGTAGATCCTGCTCCGCAAAGTAACGAGGTAGAGCCCTGAAGAAGTCGAAAATACCTGTGGACGCGGGCTGACGCACACCCAGCACGTCATACGACATATCGAGATAGATTACTTCTTCCTCTGCGGGTGCCATAGCAAGCCATCTTGCAAACTTGTCCGCCGTGAGGGGGTACTCGGTCCAATCGTGCCGGCTGAAGTTCTTGACGATATCGTCGCTGAACTTTTGGTTACGAAGAAGGAGGGAGAGTCCGGGGGCCGAAATACTCTTATATATATAGTTGGGACTCTTCCATCCAAGGATGTGCTTGGCCCCTTCGGTAATCATCCCACGAAATCCCATATTTGCGACCTCGACTGCTATATCATCGGAATAGATAAGTTCGCTATTGCGCAAAACTTTTGGGCGTTGTCCCAACAACATCTCGCACTTAGTGGCATGCTGCTCTACCTGATATTTAAACTCTGCGATATCGCCAAGTGACGCCAACCCATGCGCATAAGGCTCGGCAAGCAACTCGACACAGCCCGATGCACATAGCTCTCCGAAACTGTCGATTAGCTCAGGAGCATATAACTCTATCTGGTTAAGTGCAGTGCCGGATATGGCAAAGGAGACCTTGACTGCCCCTTTTGAAGATTTAATCATCTCAAGAAGCATCCTGTTGGCAGGTATATATGAGTCTCTCGCTATCCGTTTGAAGATCTCTTCATCCTGAAAGTCATCGAAGTAATAATGGTCATTGCCGATGCTGAAGAAGCGATATCTCTTCAGGCGGAAAGGCTGATGCACTTGGAAATTGAAGCATATACTTTTCATAACTCAGAGACTCTTTTAATGTTTTTACCCTATGACTTTGTCGTAGATATGCCTTACTTTGAGACCGGCGTCCTCCCATTTGATGTTGTTTACCTCTTTGAGTCCTTCCTCTTTTAGGAAGTGATTGAATGCCGGATAGGTCACGAGCGCATACATTGCGTCAGCCATGGCATCTATGTCCCAATAGTCTACCTTGATGGCATAGTCAAGTATCTCGGCACATCCCGATTGTTTGGAGATGATCGACGGCACCCCGCATTGCATAGCTTCGAGAGGAGAGATGCCGAAAGGCTCTGAAACCGATGGCATCACGTACACATCGCTCGACTTAAATATCTCATAGACCTCGTTCCCTTTCAGGAACCCGGTGAAGTGGAACCTATCGGCAATGTTGCGACGAGCGACAAGGCGTATCATCTTGTCCATCATGTCCCCATTGCCTGCCATAACGAAGCGTACGTTTTTATTCCTTTGGAGCACCTTCGCTGCCGCTTCGACAAAGTACTCCGGTCCTTTCTGCATCGTGATGCGCCCGAGGAAGGTGATCACTTTTTCCTTTACCCCCTTCTTGTCCGTTATGGCAAGTATCTCGGGACTTAGCGGAGTGACCGCATTATGTACGGTAGTTACCTTCTCCGGGGGCTGGTTGTATCGCTCGATAACTGTATTTCGTGTAAGGTTGCTTACCGTAATAATGTGATCGGCGTGATCCATCCCGTCTTTCTCGATCCCGTACACTGTCGGGTTTACATTACCACGGCTTCTATCGAAATCGGTAGCATGTACATGGACGACAAGGGGCTTCCCCGTGATCATCTTCGCATGAATGCCGGCAGGATAGGTAAGCCAGTCGTGGGAATGTATGATATCGAAGTCTTCGCTTCTCGCGATTGTCCCCGCCACGATGGAGTAGTTGTTGATCTCTTGATGGAGGTTGTCGGGATAACGTCCCGAGAACTCGATGCACCCCAAGTCGTCAGTCTTGATGTAATTAAAGTCAGCGTAGATGTGTTCTCGGTAACGGTAATACTCTTCCGGCGAGATCAAGTGACCGATACGCCCGGCAACGTGCTCGTAGGAGACCTCTCTCCACACTACGGGGACCTGGGAAGCCCCGATGATGCGCAAGAACGAACGGTCCTCATCGCCCCAAGGCTTTGGTATCACAAAAGTGATCTCCAGATCACTCTGCATACTCATCCCTTTGGTCAGGCCGTAACTGGCTGTCCCCAATCCTCCGAGGATGTGTGGAGGAAATTCCCATCCGAACATCAGTGCCTTCATCCTTCGTCCTGCTCTTTAGTGAAGGTCGAAGCCTTCATCTTCGTTATTATAGTAATGATTGAGGCGATTCTGTATCCTCAACACTGCACTCACGCTTCCTGCGAAAGAGATACCGCCTCTGCCCGTAAAGGGAGGAGTGGCATCGTACATTTCGCTTATTGTGCCGATTCCATGCTGAGACAGCTCGTCCTCAAACTGTATCATCATCCCCTCGGCAAAGGAGACGCCGCCACGCCTAAATAGTTTGAGATATGCACTTAGGTAGGGGTAGATAAGCCAAGATCGTACCGCTCCCTGGTACGAAGCGTATGTTCTCTCTCGCAGCGTACCGTTGCAGTAGGCTATGTAGTACGGACTTTTGGGGCTCAGAGTCCGTAGGCCCTTAGGCGTTAGCAGCTCTTTCGTCACGATATCCAGTACAGCTCTCTGCATGTCTCTCGATAGGGGCGAGTATCTCAATCCCACCGCGAAGATCATATTGGGGCGAACTTCTCTGCACTGAGGCTTGCCTTCGCAGACATAGTCATAGAGATAGTTGTGCTCGTTTACGAAAGTGCGCACGAAAGACTCCGCCACCTTGGCTATGAAGTTGTCCAACGAAGTGTCATGAAGTTCGAAAAGCTCCCGGTAAAAGCATAGAGCATTATACCACAAAGCATTGAACTCTACGATGTACCCCTGCCTGTCTATCACTGCCTTACCGTTATCCTCCGCATCCATCCACGTGATGGGAGCGCTATCTTGGGAGATAGCATAGAGTAGACCATTCTCCATCTTCCGCATCTGAGGGTGGCAACTGTCTTGGAGATAGTCGATCATCTGCTTGAGGATATCGCCATACCTGCGTCGGGTCTCCCCCACTCCTCGCCAACGCATATACTCTTGTATGCAGTTGATCGCCCATAGCAGGGTGTCGGGTTGCTCTATGCCGGTGATGACATTATCGCCTTCGTCGGTCTCCATGAAACGTTCGAGTGCCGGTCGTGCCGTCTCGAAGATCTTGTGGAACCGCTCCGGCTTGTCGATCCCAAACGTACAGCCCGTGAGGTTCATGAACTGATCCCGCGCTCTCACTCCGAACCAGGGATAGCCGGCTAAGAGATAAGCATGCTCGTCATCCTTTCTGAAGTAGTACTGGTCCGCAGAGTTGATGAGACAGTTGGTGAAGTTGTTGCGAGGCGTACGCTCACGGACAGCGAGGTCGAACGTGTCGAGGAGCTTCCCCGGGTCGGTCAGACTGTCGCCCGCAGCAAATACGATCGACTCCCCTTTGCGGATATTGCACTCGAAATAACCGGGCACGGGCAAGTCTTCGGTGCACTCATGCCCACGCTCGTACTCCCTGTCATAGAAGAAGCCCTTATACCAGTATGGCTCGAAGTGCCATATCGCCTCGGTCGAGAATTGCATATACAGGGTCGGATACCCCTCATACAGACACATCGAGATGCCTTGAGGTATATCGGTGTATCCCCAGTCGATGGCACCGTTTTCGTGCGTCAGCTCCCTCACGTTGCGGAACGCCAGTATAGGCCTAAACCTCAACGTCGTCGGAGAGTGCGCTTCGATGAGTGTATAACGTATGAGTACTCTATTGTCGTGATAGGAAAATATAAGCTCTTTGGACAGTACTACGCCCCCCACACGGTAGACCGTCTTGGGGATGGTATCGGTATCGAACTCGCGAATGTACTTATGGCCATTCGGATTGAACGTACCGTCCTGATACTTGTGTACGGCGAGGTTGAACTCCGCTCCGTGCTGTATCACTGTCTCGTCGAGCGAGGAGAGGAGGACGTTGCCGTGACCACCGAGGGAGGTACCCGGTACCACCAGCAGTCCATGGTATTTACGTGTATTGCAACCTATGATTGTAGAGAGATGATATGCACCTAAACGATTAGTCCGAAGTATCTCTTTATCCAGAGAAACCCCAAGATTACTCATACTGTTTCTATCAAATTTCAGGTAGCTCATAGGCTTATTCAATAAGAAGAAAGGACATCCTCTCTTCAACGGTCAAAATTACGCCTTTCTTTCTTAATAGTCAAATCTTTTCTTCATTGATTTCCCCCATTGTCCCCAATGGGTCCGGCAGGCCATAACCTGCGGGTATCCGAATGTTTCCACAGGGTACTCCAGGCAGTCATATCCGGTACTTTCGGATTGCGATCAGGGTATGAAGAGACGAGGCTCCCGAATACAAATATCCCGATACCGGTCACATTCTTGGGCGTTACCGCACAGGGAGTTGTCACCTGGAACGGAAAACTAATTTTCAGGAACTGAAAGCTAATAATCAGGAGTGGGAAATTAGTGTCCCGCTCCTGAAAATCCCTTCTGAAGGGGACAAAGAGAAGTTTTCCTACGGACACTTTCCAACCCCGAGCAGGGGGTGAGGTACTCCGGATATATCCTGAGTCTCAGGGACGTCGATGAATAAGTCGGAACAAATGGTTATCTTTGTATAGTTTTGTTCGGCAACCTTAACTCACAAGTGCGTCGATTAAAAGGGAAACGGGTGGAAATCCCGAGCAGTCCCGCTGCCGTAATCTCCGTAAAGGTGTCGCTTCCATTCTTAGACAATTGCCACTGCATCACTGCGGGAAGGTAGGAAGCTGACGGAGTAAGCCGGAAGACCTGCAAAACGCGACCATATGCTCACCTCTTGCGTGGACGAGGTGTGGGTGACTTTGATTATTAAGTTTTAAAGCAAGGTGATGAGATTACCGACGAGTTTGGTAAGTGTGTGTCTTCTACTCTCCGCGTACACGATGGCGTACGGTCAAGAAGTCGAGAAGGATACTATCGCACGAAAGGTGCACGACTTGCCCGTCATAGAAGTGCAGGGACGTAAAGCGGTGTCCAGGATTACGACTACCACAGGGCAGCAGACCCTGGATCGGGATCAGATCGTAGACCTGGGGATCCGCAGCGTAGCGGATGCCGTAAAGCGGTTTGCCGGGGTCGTGGTGCGTGACTATGGCGGTGTGGGCGGACTCAAGACCGTCTCGGTACGCAATATGGGTGCGGCTCACACGGCAGTCAGTTACGACGGTATTGTGGTAAGCAATAGCCAGGCGGGACAGGTAGATATAGGAAAGTTCTCGCTTGCCAACCTGGGCAATATTACTCTGACCGTAGGACAGGGGAGCGACCTACTGCAATCGGCACGCATGTATGCCTCGGCTGGGGTACTGTCGCTCCAGACCCTTCTCCCCTCCTTTGCCGCAAGAGAGCGAGGACAGATGCAGGTACAGATGAAAGGAGGCTCGTTCGGCCACCTCAACCCATACCTAAGGTATGCCCGGAAGGTTGGAGAGCAGACAGTAATAATGGTGGATGCCGACTATGTGAAGACGGAGGGCAACTACCCCTTCACCCTAATCAATGGAAATGAGGTAACGAGAGAGCGAAGACTCAATTCGGGAGTCTCTGCGTTCCACTCCGAGATAAACCTCTCGCACACCCGCACCGATGCGAGCCGGCTTGATACGAAGCTCTACTACTATGACGCCAAGAGAGGACTGCCGGGCTCGGTCGTGCTGTACAAGCAGAACGAACCGGAGACGGCTTGGGACAGAGTGGCATTCGTACAGACCCGCTATCGTCACACCCTTTCCCCCCAGTGGAGATACCAGGTGCAAGCGAAGTTCAACCACGCATGGGATAAATATCAAGCCGAGGGGATGCAGTACCTCGGGAAGAAAAAGGTCAATACGTTTGCGCAGAATGAGTATTATCTCTCCGGGACAGTGCAGTACACCCCCTCGGAGATATGGAGTCTCTCGATGGCGCATGACGGGAGTGTCAATACCCTCAAGAGTAACTTGCACGACCAGGCTTCTCCCCTGCGTATCACCTGGCTCGCTGCTCTGAACGCTCGTATGCTGTACGAGCGTATCAAGGTAGAGGGGACACTCCTGCACACGTACAAACATGAGCGTGTGCGCCACGGCATCCGACCGGGCGATGTCGGGCGATGGAGTCCCATGGTATCGTTCAGTATTCAGCCTTTTGACGGTACTGCTTTATACCTCAGAGGGATGTACAAGAGTACTTTCCGGCTTCCGACATTCAACGATATGTACTATGACGAGATGGGGACGCGCAACCTCGATCCCGAGATTGCCGATGAATACTCTGTCGGAGTGACATACGGGAGCTCCTCTATCGCTCCTCTCTGCTCGTTTGCCGTAACCTTGGATGCGTACCTCAACGAAGTGAAAGACAAGATAGTTGCATTCCCTACGACCTTTGTCTGGAAAATGCGTAACTACGGTAGGGCTCGGATCTCGGGGATAGACGTAGGTGTCTCCTCTCATTGGGACATAACAGATGGGTTCAAGGCAGACCTCTCCGGGAGCTTTACCTATCAGTCGTCTCACAACTTGACCGACCCCAAAGAGAAAAGTTACAGGCACCAATTGCCCTACTCCCCACAAGTGTTTGGCAATGTGTCGGCACTACTGCATACGCCATACATCAATGTGGGATACACCTTCATAGGTGTAGGCAAACGCTATGTGGCATCTCAAAACATACAAGCCAATGTGGTCGAAGGGTATGGGGAGCACTCCGTAAGCCTCTCCCACACCTTCCACCTCCCTTCATGCAATATCCGCTTACAAGCAGATATACATAACCTGACCGATACACAATACGATGTAGTGAAATATTACCCTATGCCCGGGCGTTCTTTTACGTTTACCGGAAGCATCATTTACTAATAATCAAACAATAAACGACAATGAAAAAATTATTATTCCTAACCCTGTTCTGTGGCATACTGGGGTCGATGGTGACTTCGTGCGACAAAAATGAAACCCCTAAGCCCACACTGAAAGTAGAGATCCCTACCGCTTATCGTGCATTTATACTGAATGCAGGATCGTTCAAAGGCAACAACTCCAACTTGACTTACTTTGATCCTCAAGGGGTAGCGGCACCGATCGACAACTTGTTCTACAAACAAAATGAAAAGAATATCGGAGATACCGGCGAAAGTATGCTCTACGCCAATGGCAGCATCTATATCGCCGTATATGGATCTAACGTATTGTACAAACTAAGTAAGGATGGCGTGCTTCAACACTCCCGTACAATCTACAAGCCGCGTCAGATGGCAGTGCTCAACGGACACCTATATGTATCCAAGTATGCCGGACAAGTGACCAAGCTTGATGCCAATACCCTCGACTCCATAACCAGCATCAACATAGGACACAACCTGGAGGGGATAGCTGAACTTAACGGCAAACTCTATGTATGTGATAGTCATGATGGAGTGAATAACAAGATAAAATACGAAGATGTGTACATCATCAACCCCACTTCTATGAAAAGCGAAGGAAGCATCAAGGTAGTCATCAACCCAACAGATCTCAAAGCGGCATCGAACGGAAAGCTATATTGTCTTTCCCAAGGCGATTATGGGAAAATAGGTTACTCGGTACAAGAGGTAGATGTAACGACAAAAACTTCAAAACATCTGGCTGTGGCGACGCACATGACCATAGGAAAGGATGTTCTTTATATGATAAACTCTGCAACGGACTGGTCACAGTATCCTAAAATTATCGTTCAGAACACATACTTATCCTATAACCTGAAGAGCGGGACCGTAAACAACACGTCGTACCTTAAGACTTCCTCCGTCGAAGGATTTGACAATACGTCTATTTTCTCTATGTTTGTAGATCGAAATAGCGATATGTTCTACATCTCGACATCGGACTTCAAGACGAACGGAGACCTATATCGCTTCGACAAATCCGGCAACTTCCTCAGTAAGTTCGACACCGGAGGGATCAATCCTAAGGATATAGTCTTCATCAAATGATAAAGAAACATCTGTATATATACTGTACTGTAAGTATCATCTTGCTCCTTCTCTCCGCTTGCGGTGGGAGGAGCAAGAGCTCTTTTGAGGCACATGGCGAAATTCTTTACCTGGATTATGCCAAGAACTTATCGATCGTGAAGTACGATGGATATACAAAAGTCGAACTGCGCAACCCGTGGGATACCCTTAAAGTACTGAACACTTACATCCTCGTAGATAAGAACGACAGCCTGCCCGACCGGCAAGACCTCTTGTCCTCTGGGGTGATTGTACGTACTCCATTGGAGCGTGCCGTGGTCTACTCCGCGATGCACTGCCGGCTCTTGGACGAACTCGGTGTCCCATCGAGCGTAAAGGGGGTGTGCGACCTTGAGTACATCAAGGTGCCTTATATCATTGAGGGTTATGAGAAGGGCGATATCATTGACTGTGGAAAAGGGATGGCACCCGACATCGAACGCATCATCGACCTTCGTCCCGACGCTATCATGCTCTCACCTTTTCAGAACAATAACGGGTACGGACGTGTAGGGAAGATAGGCGTACCCGTGATCGAGTGCGCCGACTATATGGAGACCTCGCCCCTCGGACGTGCAGAGTGGATGATCTTCTACGGATTGCTCACAGGGAGAGAAGCCGAAGCACGTGCGCTCTTTACCGAGATCCGCAATGCATACGAAGCACTATCCCGGAAGGCGCGATCCGCAACCCATCGTCCCACCGTCCTATGCGAGCTCAAGATAAGTGCGGCATGGTACATCCCCGGGGGCAATAGCACTACGGGACGACTTATGGAAGATGCCGGGGCAAAGTATATCTTCAGCGACCTGCCCCATAGCGGATCGGAGCCCTTACCTTTCGAAACAGTCTTCGAGAGAGGGCAGAACGCCGACTTCTGGATCTTCAAATACAATCAGGAAAAAGACAAAACGTACGACGAGCTTAAGGGAGACTTCTCTTCGTATGCTCACTTCAAAGCATTCAAGGAGCAGCGTATGTACGGGTGCAACACACGATATATCCACTTCTATGAGGAGGCTCCGTTCCATCCCGAAGCATTGTTGTGCGATATGGTCAAGATCTTTCATCCCGAATTGATGGAGGGCTACGAGCTCTCTTTCTTCAAACGAGTTACGGAATAATGGGCTGGCGCAACGGATATATCCTATCCCTCCTACTCTGCCTGTGTATCATGCTCCTCGTCATAGGCAATCTTGTGATCGGCACTGTGGATATCCCGGTCTCTTCGGTAGCGCGTATCCTCTTTGCCGAAGACCATAGCAGCGAGAGTTGGTACCATATAGTATGGGAGTCACGTCTGCCACAGACCCTTACGGCACTGCTTTCGGGCATGGCACTCGCCGTGTCGGGACTGATGTTGCAGACGGCCTTCAGCAATCCTCTTGCCGATCCCTCCATCCTCGGCATCACGTCGGGGGCAGGCTTGGGTGTGGCAGTGGTGCTCCTGACCGGCGGTATGGCTGTAGGCATAGGAGCATTCAGTCTGTCCGGGATGGTCGCAGTGCTGTTCGGAGCCTTCGTAGGGGCAGGGGCGGTATTGGCTATCATCCTCTCGCTCTCCGCCGTTATCCGCAGCAATACGATGCTGCTCATCGCCGGGATTATGATAGGATATATCATCTCCTCACTCATAGCTTTGCTCAATTTCTTTGCCACAGCCGAGGGCGTACACTCCTTCACGTCATGGGGCTTGGGCAATTTCGGTGGTGTCTCCTTGGCACAGTTGCCTTTCTTCTCATCTGTCATCCTGGCAGGTTTATTCATCTCCATCCTCCTGATCAAGCCACTCAATGCGATGCTCCTTGGAACAAGGTACGCACAGAACCTCGGGGTAAACATCACCCGTGTGCGGCACATCCTGCTACTCGCTACGGGACTGCTCACTGCAGCAGTCACAGCTTTCTGCGGCCCCATTGCATTTATCGGGCTGTCGGTCCCGCATATCGCACGCCTCCTTCTGGGTACGTCCAACCACAATTCGCTTATGCCCATCACCATCCTTTCGGGCGGAGCCATTGCTCTACTGTGCAATCTCCTCTGTATCCTCCCGAAAGGGCTCGGCATCATTCCGCTCAACGCCGTGACACCTATCATCGGTGCTCCCGTCATTATCTATGTCATCATCAACCGCAAGAGGATACAGTACTTCAACTGATGGGACAGCACCATATCATCGAAGCACAAAGCCTTTCGGTAGGCTATAAAGAGGGACGACACACGACCGAAGTCCTCTCCGGCCTGACCTTTACACTACAGGCAGGGGAGCTGACCTGCTTCCTCGGAGTCAATGGTGCGGGGAAGAGCACGCTCCTACGTACCCTTGCCGGAGCCCAGCCCGCTCTCGGGGGCGAACTGACCTTGATGGGGGAGCCTCTCCAACAGCTAAGTGCACGGGCTCTATCCAAACGCATCGGCGTAGTACTTACAGACAAACCCCAGGCAGGAGGGCTCACGGTCAGGGAGCTGGTAGCTCTCGGGCGTCAACCCCACACGGGCTTCTTCGGTCGCCTTGGCAGTCACGACCGCAAGCTGATCCGTCAAGCCATGGAGTCGGTAGGGATAGCCCACAAAGCCGCATCCTATACTGCACATCTCTCTGACGGAGAGCGTCAGAAGGTGATGATAGCCAAGGCTCTTGTGCAAGAGTGCCCGCTGATACTCCTGGACGAGCCGACAGCCTTTCTGGACGTGGCAAGTCGGATAGAGATCATGACACTCCTACATCGCCTTGCCTACGACGAAGGGAAGGCAATCCTCCTCACCACACATGACATAGAGCAGACGCTCCAGCTCGCCGATAGGCTCTGGCTCCTCACGCCCGGACGCCGGCTCCTCTGCGGCACTACCGAAGACATGATACTACGCGGAGACATGGAGCAGCTATTCGCCGGGAAGCAGGTTGCGTTCGATCGCAGACTGGGTATCTTCTATCCCACATCAAGGGGCGGGAAGCGCGTCCGGCTCGTCACGGAAGACGACGTCCTCCGGCACTGGGCACAGAATGCCCTTGCCCGCAAAGGATACGACTGCGTAGATGGAGAAGCCCCCGTCACTATCGAGCTCCTCACTGCCGACAGGCTACAATATACCTCCTCCACGACGAGTAAGTCATACGGGAGTTTCGAGGCCTTGCTGGACGACCTTTGAGATGGGCTACCCATACATCCGCAACCATACTTAGAGAGATACGGGGAGTATAAGTATCACCCATGGGGCTGTGTCGAAGTCGAAGCGCAGCCCTCTTTGTATTACATCGACAGTCAAAAGAGCCATCGTAGCGAAGCAAAACTGCCAAGGTGCCGTAATAAACTACGGGAGAACGGGATATAAACTCGTAATCCGTCGCTGAATGGTAATTTTCAGGCGCAGAAAATTATCATTCGGGAGCGGAAAAGTAACTTTCAGCCACGGGAAACGACTTCTGATACGGAAACGAAGTGTTTTGTTACGTGATATACACCTTTTCCCATAACGTTTCCTCTCCTTTTCCCACACATCATATACCGACATATAGGTATATGCGCTATAACAAAAGTGGAGTAACTTTGTATATTTGATTCGATATCCTACATGGCACAAGGGATATATTGTCAAAGCGTACATACATAAAGAGATGAGACTTTCAGAACTACATACAGGTGAACGAGCGATTATCGTGGAGCACCATGCCCAAGGAGCGTTCCGTAAGAGGCTGCTCGAGATGGGATTTGTGGTGGGCAAAGAGATCCTCGTGGTCAAGAATGCCCCCCTGCAAGACCCGGTCCAGTATCGACTGCTCAACTATGATGTCTCACTGAGACGGCAAGAAGCAGTCACAATAGAGGTAAAGCCGGTGAACGATGTCGAGCATATAGAAAAGGAGACTGTGCATACCGATGCCAAAGTCGTGCTACCCACGCCCCTCGAGCAACATAAAGACCCGAAGAGGATAAGGGTAGCCTTTGCCGGTAATCCTAACTGCGGGAAGACCTCTCTATTCAATGCTGCAAGCGGAGCCAACGAACATGTAGGGAACTACAGCGGGGTGACCGTGGAGGCAAAGACGGCTGTGTACAAGCAGGATGGATATACTTTCGACCTGATAGACCTACCCGGGACCTACTCCCTATCTTCGTACAGCCCGGAGGAACGATATATATCCGACTTCCTTTCCGGTAGCGAGCAGCCGGACATCATCATCAACGTGGTGGACTCTTCCAACCTCGAGCGCAACCTGTATATGACAACCCAACTCATCGAGACGGGACTGCCTATGGTAGTTGCACTAAATATGTACGATGAGCTGGAACACAGTGGCAGTAAGCTCAATATATCCCTGCTGACAGACCTGCTCGGGG
Organism: Porphyromonas sp.; assembly: GCA_041791495.1. Classification (GTDB taxonomy): domain Bacteria; phylum Bacteroidota; class Bacteroidia; order Bacteroidales; family Porphyromonadaceae; genus Porphyromonas_A. The sequence goes on along the minus strand of JBHBLB010000044.1, from coordinate 535 downwards.
TACCGCTCTGCCCTACTGTCGGGCGTGTCGGGAAGGGGTTGAACGAACTCTTCGGGCAGGTCATCCGACTCTACGAGAAGCGATCGGAGTCTCGACGTATCGTAGAGGTACGCTACAAAGATACGATAGAGGAGAGCATCTCAAGCCTGAAGGATGAGATAGACAAGTACTCATCCGAGATGCTTCCAGAGCTTAGACGCATACGCTCTCGGTACTTGGCCATCAAACTTCTGGAACAAGATGAAGCCGTATCCGGACAAGTAGAGAACGGATCGCCCAAGGGAGTATACCTGATCACGCGAGCACGCTTCCTCCGAAAGGAGTATGACGCCAAGCACTCCCGAGACATACAGACAAGCGTAACCGATACGAGGTACGGATTTGTCAGTGGAGCACTCCAAGAGACCCTGGAAGCGGACTTCTCAAAAATCATAGATAAGAACCGAAAGATAGACCATATCCTCACACATAAGATATGGGGACTGCCTATATTTATCGCTCTGATGTATATCATGTTCCAAGCGACATTTACGCT
>JBHBLB010000043.1:0-20728 GCA_041791495.1 Porphyromonas sp. | reverse complement strand
CGATATTTTGTCTCCGGACTATGCACCGAAGTATGACTTATATGACGTCGTCGTATCCAACCCCCCGTATGTCACGGAGCGTGAAAAAGGTACGATGATGCCCCACGTATCGCAATACGAGCCTGAGATGGCACTATTTGTGCCCGACCATGATCCGCTCCTCTTCTATAAGAGTATAGTCGGACACTTTGCTCATCGCCTGTCCGACCACGGATTTATCGCAATGGAGATCAATCAAGCATACGGAGCGGAATGCGCGGCACTGTGCAAAGCATTCGGACTTACTGCACGTGTCGAGAGGGATCAGTACGGTAGAGATAGATTTGTATTCGCACGGAGGGAGGTATGATATGGATGAAAAGGAGATAAAGAGACTGATCGGCAAGGCGGAGAGTTACTGTGCACGTGGGGAGAAGTCCCCGCTCGAGGTCATGCGGAAGATAGAGGTGTGGTCCGATGGTCTGGTAGATGAGAAGACAAAGAAGGGCATCATCGACAGACTTATCGCGGATCGTTACTTGGACGTAGGGCGATATGTCTCGGCCTTTGTATCGGATAAGCTGAGGTTTAGCCGATATGGCCCCGTAAAGATGCGGGCGGCACTGAGAGAGAAAGGCATAGATGACAGGACCATCTCCGATGCCCTTGATGACATCTCTGATACTCAGTGGATGGAGACCCTGGAAGAGTATCTCGCAAGTAAGATGAAAAGCGGTAGGCATGACGACCCTTTTAAGGAGCGAGACCGGTTGTATCGCTTGGGATATGCCCGAGGCTTCTCAGGAGATATGATAGGAAAAGCACTCAAGACACTGCAAGTCGATCAGAGAGTAATAGATGAGTTTGATTGGTGATATAGTATCCTTCTTTTTTCCTACCTATTGTATAGAGTGCAAGAAGCGGATGAGCGGGGAAGATGTCCATATCTGTCCCGAGTGTTTTGCGCGTCTGCCTCGTTACGAAGGTATGGAGGTCTTCTATCACCCTTACGATCGGATGGAGGGCTTAGTGCCTTTCGGCGAGATAAGATCCGATCTTATATTTACCGAAGAGTCTACCGTGCGGAAGCTGATACACCTGATCAAGTACTCAGGTTACCCAAATCTCGGTTATAAACTATCGTTCCGTTTTGCCACAAGGCACAAGGAGTTGGGACACTTTACAGATACTTCCCTTATCATCCCTATGCCTTTGGCACCGAATAGACTGAAACATAGAGGGTACAATCAGGCATATCACATTGCTCGAGGGCTGTCGGATGTATATGGATACCCGATAGTGGAGTCGGCTCTTAGTCGGGAGAAAAGTGGTTCGCAGACAAAGAGGGACAAGACATCTCGATGGGAAGCCCTTGCCGGAGCCTTTTATGGTGTCCCGGATAGCCTAAAGGGGAAACGAGTCTTACTGGTAGACGACGTGCTTACATCAGGTGCCACTGTCGTTCATGCCGCACGTGTCCTGTATGATGTATGCGGTGTGGAGAGTGTCTCTGTCTATACGCTCGCTCTTGATGTATATACTTAAAAAATTACTATCTTAGTACTAATGAAGTTTTGAAATAGACGCACAATGCTCAGAGATACCAAGTCGCACTATATAGATAGAGATATAAGCTGGATGTTCTTCAATAGAAGAATCCTTCTTGAGGCACAACGAGAAGATGTTCCACTGCTGGAGCGTCTCAACTTTCTTGGTATTTATTCCAATAACCTCGATGAGTTTTATCGGGTGAGAGTGGCATCTCTGAGACGTATTACCGATGATGTTGAGGTCGTTGCTACGTACAGCGAGAAGCAGCGTGCTATCTCGACCTTGAGGGAGATATATAGACTCAATAGAGAGTTCAATGCGTTGTTTGAGGAGACATTCGTACGTCTCTTGGAGGCTTTGCGTACCGAAGGCATAAGGGTCATAAGGGAGAGCGAACTGAAACCGGGCCCTCAGGAGGAAGAAGTATTTAGGTTCTACATGACAGAGCTACATGCTTGCACAAATCCCCTATTCCTACGCAAGATGAAAGTACCATCGGAGTCGATGGATGAGTCAATCTATCTTGCCGTTGACCTAAAGCAGATAGGAGAAGATGGGGGTATCCTCAAGCAAGATGTGGCAATAATACGCCAGCCGGTCGAGAAGTTCGGTCGCTTTATCCGCTTGTCTGATGACTCAGATGGGAATATCTACATTATGTTTCTCGATGATGTCATCCGCCACAACCTGAAATACATCTTTCTTGGCAAGCAATACAATAGCTTCGATGCCTATACTTTCAAGTTCACAAAGGACTCTGTGCTGAAGATTGACGAACACGAAAGTGAAGGGGTGTTGCAGAAGGTTTCGAAAGGTCTGAGCAAACGCAGCAAAGGAGATATGCTTCGCGTTGTGTTTGACAAGGAGATGCCGAAGGGAGTGCGAGACAAACTCTTCAAGAAGGCAGAGCTCGACCGAAGGGATGCCAAGACTCCGGGAGGTAGATACCACAATACGAAGGACCTTATGACCTTTCCTTCATGCGGTCGTTCCGATCTTCTCTATCCGTCCCAACCCCCTTTGTTGGGTCGCGGGATAGACTTCTCGCACAGTATCATCGATACGATACTGGAGAAGGATCGGGGGCTACATTTTCCATATCATAGTTTCGACCGCTTCATTCGCGTGCTGCGTGAAGCTGCGATCAGTGACGATGTCAAGGAGATAAAGGTGACTCTCTACCGTGTCGCCCGGGAGTCCAATGTGGTGAATGCGCTCATTGCTGCAGCCCGTAACGGAAAGAAAGTGACCGCTGTGGTCGAGCTCCTTGCCCGATTTGACGAAGCCAGCAACATCCTTTGGAGTAGAGAGATGATGGAGAAGGGGGTGAAGGTGGTCTTCGGTCCGGGAAAGCTGAAGATCCACAGTAAACTGGTGCACATCACTACCCGCAACGGGGACATTGCTTGTATAAGTACGGGCAATATGCATGAGGGTACGGCGAGGGTGTATACCGACTATATGCTTCTGACGAGCGATAAGGCTTTGGTAAATGAGATAGCTAAGGTGTTCAAGTTTATAGAGCATCCTTATCTCAACATATCGTTTCGTGAGCTCCTCGTTGCCCCAAATGATATGCGAAAGAGGTTTATTTCGCTTATCAATAGGGAGATCCGCAATAAGCAAAGTGGGCGAAATGCCTACATCAAAATCAAGATCAATCATATCACCGACCCGAGGATGGTGAAGCTGCTGTACAATGCGTCTCAGGCCGGAGTCAAGATCGACCTCCTCGTCAGGGGCAACTGCTCGGTCGTACCTGGTATAAAGGGGGTGAGCGATAATATACGCATCAATGCCATCATCGACAGATATCTGGAGCACTCACGCATATTTATCTTCTGCAACAACGATGATCCCCTCTATTTCATTGGGTCGGCAGACTGGATGGAGCGCAATCTCGACCGACGGATAGAGGTAGTGACCCCAATATACGACTCGGAAATCTGCGAAGACTTGGAGCGTATCGTCACCAGTGGGATGCGGGATACATCCCAAGGACATTGGGTCAATGCAAATCAAAACCTCCCAAAGCATTTCGACAAGTCGGAGAGGTTGTATCGTTCGCAAGAAGATCTTTATCGCCATTACGCTAAAGAGGAAGCGGAGAGATAAGGAGAGGCAGTGTCACAGATGAGACTTGACACTGCCTCTTTTGTTTTGTGTTTATCATTACTTTCGCAGAAACAAATGAATTAGTCCGGTTATAAACGTCATCGGATTGGGATATAAGCTCGTATTCAGCCCTTGAAAACTATTTTTCAGCTCCGGATTACTACTCTTCCGCCCCCGAACTTTACTTTTTCGCTGCTGAAAACCACTTTGTATCCGGGACAGATAAGTTTTGTTACGGGATGAGGTCCTGTTCTCAAGCCACTATTGTCCATCGAGGATCGCTGAGTGGGTGCAATCGCTCCGAGGAGTACCTCAATGAATGACGGAGGGGCTGTGTCATAGTTTCGCTTATGACACAGCCCCTCTTTGTTTTATCACTACTTCCGGGTGCTACTCTCCGTAGTCCATTCCGTCGAAGTAATCGACCAAATACCACTTTGCATTGATGCGTTTGAAGAAGTATTCTTCTGCCTTTTCCGAGTCCAGCCATCCGTTGCAAAAGGCTGCGGAGTCGGCTTCCAGCGTAGACCATGATGCAAAGAACCCCGTCTCGTCGGGCGCGATCATGTAGAAGTCGTGCTCGGATATATTGGGGAGGGTCACCGACTCGTCTATCAATCGGATACGATTGCGGCGGAAGGAGGAGTTCGATGCGAACTTCTTCATGAACTCACTCAGGGGCTCATCCCCCTGATTGCAGGGTGCAGCTGCGCTTTGATACAGTTCGTTGAGCTTCCTGTAGTACTCGAATGGGTCGACCTCCTGCTTCTTACTCTGCTGCGCTCTGCTGATTTCGGACACCGCTTCCTCGAGAGAGATCCGCTCTACTACCTCTTCTCCCGGTGTGCCGATATAGTTGGAGCTGTCTATGACCGGCTCCCTCTTGGCATCTTGGTAGATAAATCGATAAACTAAGTACGCGGAAGCTCCCACGATGAGTGCTCCGACGACTCCGGACAGTAGATTCTTGCGTTTCATTCTTACCTAAATATGAGAAATAACGGGCTGTTAAATTCTTGACAAAGTTACAAATAAATTGTATGTGCCAAATAATATCTCTCCTTGTTCGTTATGGCATCCCGGGGGACTCTTTTGTCAGTGTCGGTGACAGATATTTCATCTCTCAGCATCGCTATCCGGTCGTGGCACTCTACTTGTAGTGTCTGAGTAAAAACAATGTAATACATAACCAATCAATACATACGACAGCCAATGAGCGATAAAAGTAAAAACGTGGGTACGATAGGGGTACAGAGCGAAAACATCTTCCCTATCATCAAGAAGTTTTTGTACAGTGATCACGACATCTTCCTCAGAGAATTGGTGTCGAATGCCGTAGACGCCACCCAGAAACTGAAGGTACTTGTCTCAAAAGGAGAGTGTACTGCCTCGACAGATGACCTGAACATCGAGGTGAAGATCGAAGACGATAAGCTCATCATCTCGGACAAAGGGATAGGGATGACTGAAGATGAGATCAGGAAGTATATCAATCAGATTGCAATCTCCGGGGCAGAGGAGTTCCTGGATAAGTATAAGGATGATGCCGCATCTATTATCGGACACTTCGGGCTCGGATTTTACTCTGCCTTCATGGTGGCAAAGAGAGTGGAGATATACACTCAGAGCTATAGAGAAGAGGAACCTTCAATCCGCTGGAGCTGCGACGGTAGCCCGGAATATACGATGAGTGAGGCGGACAAACGTAGTAGAGGTACGGACATTATTCTATATGTTGATGAGGAGAGCAAGGAGTTTCTCGACCACTCTAAGATAAAGTCTCTGCTCGAGAAGTATTGCCACTTCCTCCCTGTACCTATCATCTTCGGAAAGAAACAGGCGTGGAAGGACGGAAAGTACAGTGACACGGACGAAGATCTCGTGATAAACAACATCGAACCTGCCTGGACTCGTAAGCCCGCCGACCTAAAGGATGAGGACTACTTGGCGTTCTACAAAGAACTTTATCCGATGAGCGAGGATCCACTTTTCTGGATTCACCTCAACATAGACTATCCTTTCAACCTCACCGGTATATTATACTTCCCGAGGATAAAGAACAATATGGACATCTCTAAGCATAAAGTGCAGTTGTATTCCAACCAAGTCTTTGTCACGGATTCGGTAGAAGGCATTGTCCCTGACTTTCTCACCATACTACATGGCGTACTCGACTCACCGGACATACCGCTCAATGTCTCTCGCTCATACCTGCAAAGCGATGCCAATGTCAAGAAGATTTCGGCATACATCACCAGAAAAGTCGCAGACAAGCTCACCGAACTCTTTAAGGAGGACCGCAAAACCTATGAGGAGAAATGGGCAGCTCTCGAACTTTTTGTCAAGTATGGGATGCTCACTGAGGAGAAGTTTTATGAAAAGGCTGAGAAGTTTGTCCTCCTAAAGAGTACAGAAGCAAAGCTCTTTTCGCTTGAAGAGTATCGCTCCCTTATAGCATCGGCACAGACGGATAAGGATGGTAAGGTGGTCTATCTCTATGCCATCGACAAGGAGAAGCAATACAGTTATATCAAGGGTGCGGTAGATAAGGGATACGATGTCCTTCTCATGGATGGACATCTCGATATCCCCTTTATAAGTATGATGGAACAGAAGCACCAAGACTCCCGTTTTGTACGTGTCGATAGCGATACCCTTGAGAAGCTTATCCCGAAAGCTGAGGACGAAGGTCGTGAGAAGGCGAACGTCTCTGACGGAGAAGTGGAAGTCATCTGCGCTATCTTCGAGCAGCAACTCCCGATACTGGAGAAGTCCAACCTACATGTCTCCGCATCGCATCAAGGCATCGACCAGAAACCTCTCCTGATAGTTCAGAACGAATTTATGCGTCGTATGAAGGATATGGCCGGATTTCAGCAGGGGATGAGCTTCTACGGTGAGCTCCCGGATTCGTACGAGCTTACGCTCAATCTCGATAGCCCTCTTATCCGTGGTATCATAGAGGTCTTCGGAAGTGCGGACAATAAGGACTACAAGGCACTGGTTGCCGATAAGAAGGGCTATGATGCTCGTCTCGAAGTCCTGTATGCACAGTCCGGCTCTACCGATCTTGACGATGCGGCGAAGGAGACGAACCGAAAGGATATAGAGGAAACGACGCAGCTCATCTCCGGTATCAATGGTAAGCTCAATGAGATTTACAAGGCATTCGGTACGGATCACAAGGTGGTCTCTCAGCTTATCGACCTTGCTCTCTTGTCCAAAGGTATGCTGAGCGGAGCCTCTCTCGATAGCTTTATTTCACGTTCGATCGAGATGATCTCCGATAGGAAGTAATACCCACATATATCTTACCAAGTCAAGCCTCCCGACCCCTTTTGAGGGCTGGGGGGCTTCTTTTTTCGTAATTTTCCCTTAACTTTGAGTACTATACCGACTACTTTTTGACAAATGAATAAGATAAATATTGCAATAGATGGGCATTCGTCGTGTGGGAAAAGCACTATGGCGAAGTCGCTTGCCCGAAGATTGGGCTATACATATATAGATACGGGTGCTATGTATAGGGGAGTTACACTCTTCTCTCTGCGCAACGGCCTGTGGGATGAAGCCGCAGGTAGACCTCAGGTTGGCGCACTTGTGGATAGACTTCACGAGATCTCTTTGCGCTTTCAGAACGTAGGGGGGGGCAATCATCTTATCCTCAATGGTGAAGATATCGAGGCAGAGATACGAGGGATGGCGGTCTCGAACAAAGTCAGTCCCATAAGTGCCATCCCCGAGGTGCGTGCATTCCTGGTACGACAGCAGCAAGAGATGGCGGCGGCCAAGGGTGTGGTCATGGACGGACGCGATATAGGCACGGTCGTACTGCCGGATGCGGAGCTGAAAGTATTCGTTACGGCTTCTCCCGAGGTGCGAGCTCGGCGTAGATACGACGAGCTGCGTGCTCAGGGGAAAGAGGTCTCCTATGAGGAAGTGTACGACAACGTGACCACGCGTGACCGCATCGACAGCACCCGAGAGGCGAGTCCGCTACGTCAGGCAGACGATGCCATCCTCCTCGACAATTCGACCCTCACACGAGAGGAGCAGGATGCGATGTTGTATGGAATGTATACCGATGTAGTCCGTTCCCTATCCGGAGATGATAGATATTGAGATAAATAAGTCGTCCGGCTTCTGCTTTGGGGTCATCAATGCCATACAGCACGCAGAGAAAGAGCTTAAAGATGGCAATGACCTTAACTGTCTTGGCGAGATTGTGCATAATAGTCAGGAGGTCTCGCGCCTATCCGACCAAGGGCTAAGGACGATCAATTACGACGACTTTCACCGTCTGCGAGACACACGGGTCCTCTTCCGAGCACATGGAGAAGCCCCCGAGGTGTATGACTTTGCCAGAGCTCACAATATCCAGATCGTAGACGCGACCTGTCCCGTAGTGCTACGCTTACAGAAGCGTATCCGTGGCAGGTATGAAGAGACCAGGGACGACGATGCACAGATCGTGATATTTGGGAAGGTGGGGCACGCAGAGGTGAACGGGCTTGTGGGGCAGACCAAGGGGGAAGCCATAGTGATCCAGTCGCTCGACGAGGTAGACAAGATCGACTTCTCTAAACCCATCATCCTCTTCTCCCAAACCACGATGTCCAAAGAGGACTTCGCTCACCTCGTCTCCTACATCGAGACGCATAGATCTTCCGAAGCCTACTTCGAGTACTACGATACGATCTGCCGGCAGGTTTCCAATCGTATCCCCGACATCATCGAGTTTGCGAGACAGAAGGATTGGGTCTACTTCATTGCCGGACACAATAGTTCGAATGGGAAGGTGCTCTATCAGACCTGTCTCGATGCCAATCCCAATACCACATTCATATCTACGGCCGATGAAATTACGGAGCCGCTTCCCGAGTGGGTGCGTACTGTGGGTATATGCGGTGCGACTTCGACGCCCAAGTGGCTTATGGAAAATGTGGCAATCAAGCTGCGCGAACTGAATGGATGACCTCTATCGGGTCGATAAGTGTGGGGGCTGTGTCGAAGTAAAGGCACGGCTCCCGTTGTATTGTGCTCGCTGTGGAGAGAGAGGGGAGCCTCTCGGAAAGCTCTAACCATACGGATAAAAACTTCTCGACATCGGGAGATGAAGTGGTCTTCACGGGTTGATTATTGGTTTTCCGCCCCGGAAAATTACTTTTCAGCCCCTGGTTATTAGTTTTCCATTGCTGAACACAACTCCCGGTACGGGGATGTGCAACTTCTCTATCTGGCCGTCACAATTTCCCGAGCTGACACTCTTTTTTCTCTATATCATACTTGTGTGGTCGAGAAAAATATGTACATTTGCAAAGTCTTCGGGGGACCGAGACAGATATCGGGCTCTTAGCTCAGCTGGTTTAGAGCATCTGCCTTACAAGCAGAGGGTCGGCGGTTCGAATCCGTCAGGGCCCACAAATGAGAAGAGTACTTTATACAGTCTGTATAAAGTGCTCTTCTCGTTTGTCGTTGCATATACTCTGATAGAAGCCCCGGAGTCTGGCGTAGACTTGAGAGATAAAACCGAATACCCGTAGTCGCCATAAAGCAATGGGGTGCCGGAAGTTTACTTCCCGGCACCCCATCGTGTCTCTTAGCCTTACTCGTTCTTACTTGAGGTTTAGACGCTCGATGTACTTGGCAATCGACATAGCTTCCTCAGAGTTGTAGTACTTCTCCTTGATGGTTTCGTAGCACTTGAGAGCCTTGTCATTCTGTCCGAGCGCTTCATAAGCGATACCTGCCTTCTTGAGGTATATGGGGGAGATGATATCGTTGTCCGCCATGGTCGCAGCCTTTTCGAAGTAAGATACTGCTTCCTGCGTCTTGTCCAGCTCCACATAACAGTCTCCCATGAGACCTGTGACGGTAGGTAGTACCATCTTGTCGCTACCACTGTACTTCTTCAGATGCTCGAGAGCCTGATCGTACTGCCCGAGGTTGAAGTATGAGATCCCGGCATAAGCATAGGCCAGATTACCGGCTTCGGTCGAGCCGTACTTCTTGATGATTTCAAGAAATCCGATCGTCTGTGTACCATCGCCGTGGAGTGCCAATGCAAATGAGTCTACACCGAAGTAGTGCTCTGCCCTAAACATGGCTTCGCTTGCCTGCTTTTCTCTCGGAGCAGAGTAGAGATACTTGTATGCAAAGTAGCCACCGATGAGCAGGATTATCACAAGAAGCGTGATACCTATCGTCTTCTTGTTGTCTTCGATGTACTTTTCTGATTTGGATACGATTACACCCACCTCTTGTTCCGCAGTGAGTTTGTCTTCATTGTGTTTGGGATCTTTGCTCATGATTCCTGTATATTATGTTTGTGTTATTATTAGCTTGCCGCAACTCTCTGTAATTGACTGCAAAAATAGTAAAATATGGAGAGATTATCTGTGCCGAGGCTAAAAAAGTTGAGGGTGCACTCTGACTTTCGCCCGATGCACCCCTCAATATGGTCATGATACTATGTCGTTCAGAACATTTCGCCAAGTTTACGATAGCGAGTCTTGGCTGTGGCAGCATCTCCAAGGCGACGTACCTTGTCCTCTTCGTACTCGGTGTATGTCCCCTCGTAATAGTAGGTCTTGCCATCGCCCTCAAATGCCAATATATGTGTACATATACGGTCGAGGAACCATCGGTCGTGGGAGATGACCACTGCGCACCCTGCGAAGTTCTCCAGCCCTTCTTCGAGTGCTCGGAGGGTGTTGATGTCGATGTCGTTCGTCGGTTCGTCCAGGAGCAGTACGTTAGCTCCCGAGCGTAGCGTGAGAGCAAGGTGGAGACGATTACGCTCACCGCCCGAGAGGACTTTGCAGAGCTTTTCCTGGTCTGAACCGGTAAAGTTGAAGCGGGAGAGGTATGCTCGTGCATTGATCTCCTTACCTCCGACACGTATCGTATCCTGTCCGCCCGAGATGACTTGGTAGACAGACTTCTCGGGATCTATATCCTTGTGCGACTGATCAGCATAACCTATGGTGACGGTCTCCCCGACCTCGAATGTCCCGCTATCGGGAGTCTCCATGCCCATGATCATCTTGAACATTGTGGACTTCCCGGCACCATTGGGCCCGATAACCCCTACAATACCATTGGGAGGTAGCATAAAGTTGAGGTCGTTAAATAGCTCTTTGCTGCCGAAAGCCTTACTTACACCTTGAGCCTCGATGACCTTATTGCCGAGACGTGGGCCATTGGGGATGAATATTTCGAGCTTTGCTTCTTTCTCCTTTTGCTCTTCGTTGAGGAGTTTCTCGTAAGAATTGAGACGAGCTTTCCCCTTTGCCTGTCGTGCCTTGGGAGCCATTCGTATCCATTCCAGCTCTCGAGCGAGGGCCTTTGCGCGCTTGCCTGACTGTTTGTCCTCTTGTTCCAATCGTTTTGACTTTTGTTCGAGCCAGGATGAGTAGTTCCCTTTCCATGGAATACCCTCTCCTCGATCAAGTTCAAGTATCCATCCTGCCACATGATCAAGGAAGTAGCGGTCGTGCGTGATACATATCACCGTACCCGGGTAACGCTGTAAGTGCTGCTCGAGCCAGTCGATGCTCTCGGCATCAAGGTGGTTGGTCGGCTCGTCAAGTAGCAAGATCTCCGGCTGAGATAGGAGTAGGCGACACAAAGCAACACGACGACGCTCCCCTCCTGAGAGGTGATCTACAAGCTCGTCAGCGGGAGGACATCTGAGCGCATCCATAGCTCGTTCTACACGTGTGTCGATGTTCCATGCATCGATAGCATCTATACGGTCTTGCAGATGCGCTTGACGCTCGATGAGCTTTTCCATCTTGTCCGGGTTTTCTAGGATTTCCGGATCCCCGAATGCGTTATTTACCTCTTCAAACTCCTTGAGAAGCGAAACTGCTTCCCCGGCTCCCTCCATCACGGTATCCTTAACGGTCTTGCCGTTGGTGAGTTGTGGGTCTTGCTCTAAGTAGCCGACTCGGTACTCGGGTGAGGCATATACGACTTCGCCAAGGTATTCTTTGTCTATCCCTGCTATAATCTTTAGAAGCGTAGACTTACCTGCACCGTTGAGACCTACGATACCTATCTTCGCCCCGTAGAAGAAAGATAGGTAGATATTCTTAAGAACTTGCTTCTGCGGTGGGTAAATCTTGCTTACCCCGACCATAGAGAAGATTATCTTTTTGTCGTCTGACATTGTATTGAGAGTTATATGTTAGAAAATTTCGGATAGGGTCTTGTCGATGGCCGATGCGGCACGGTCGAGATCTTCTTCGGTATGCGCTCCCGAAACGAATATGGCTTCAAACTGCGATGGTGGGAGATAGATACCTTGAGTAATCATCTTACGGAAATACTTACCGTAGAGTTCGGTGTCGCATGTCCGAGCATCGTTGGCATTTCTTACCTCATTGCCGGTGAAGAATACGGTAGATAGTGTCCCGGATACGTTATACCTTAGGTACTCGGGATACTTTGCAACTATCTCCGCTACACGATCGGAGAAGTAACGGGCATTGGAGTCAAGATGCTCGTATGTGCCATCCTTCGCCAACAAATCCAGCATCGCACAGCCGGCTGCCAGAGCAAGTGGATTTCCGGATAACGTCCCTGCCTGATATACTGCCCCGAGAGGTGACAGGCAGTCCATGATCTCTCTGCGTCCGCCAAAGGCTCCTACGGGAAGCCCTCCCCCAATAATCTTTCCAAGGCAGGTAAGATCAGGGTATATATTATAGTACATCTGCGCGCCACCTTTGGAGAGCCGGAAGCCCGTAATCACTTCGTCGAAGATCAATAACGTACCTTGAAGAGTACAGAGATCCCTAAGCTGTTGTAGGAAACCCTGTTCAGGCAGGATAACTCCCATATTTCCCATTACAGGCTCAAGGATCACGGCTGCAATTTGTCCGGGATATTGTTCGAAGAGAGTACGTACCGATCCGATATTGTTGTACTCTGCCACAAGCGTTTCGCTGACAATGTTCTTGGTCACACCGTTATTTTGTACTGAAGAGAACGTTTGTACGCCTGAACCGGCTTGTACAAGAAATCCATCGCTATGCCCATGATAGCATCCGTCGAACTTGATAATCAGGTTACGTTCTGTATATCCTCGAGCAAGGCGTACGGCACTCATGGTCGCTTCTGTGCCGGAATTGACCATACGAACCATATCCATCGATGGGAAGAAGTCCTTAATACGTTCCGCCATTTCTATCTCTTGTTCGACACATGCACCGAACCCGGTTCCTCTTTCTACGGCTTTCTTCACCGCTTCTACGATAGCCGGATGTGCATGACCTAGGATATGAGGACCCCAGGAAGAGATAAAGTCGATATACTCATTCCCATCAACGTCAAAGATATGCCCGCCTTTTCCATGTTGTATATATATAGGAGTCATCCCTACGGACCTGAAAGCTCTTACGGGACTATTGACACCTCCTGGGATGTGTTTGCAGGCTTCGACGAAGAGTTTTTGTGACTTTTCGAATATCATGTTTGCTCGTTATTATGTTATTTATGGGTATTGAGGTACTGTGCTGCCTCCTTTGCGAAGTAAGTTAGTATGATCTTTGCTCCGGCACGACGTATAGATAAGAGACTTTCTATCATTACACGATCGTGATCTATCCAACCTTTCTCTGCCGCTGCCTTGATCATTGCATACTCGCCACTCACATGATATGCTGCCATAGGTACATCAAAGCGTTGAGATGCTTCATGGAGTATGTCGAGATAAGCGAGAGCGGGCTTGACCATAACGATATCTGCTCCTTCGAGGATATCCTCTTCTATCTCTCTTATTGCTTCACGACCGTTGGCGGGATCCATCTGATAGCCCCTTCTATCCCCAAATGCCGGTGCCGAGTCTGCGGCAATACGAAATGGACCATAGAATGCCGAGCTGAATTTTGCCGCATACGACATGATGGGGATATGGGTAAATCCTGCATCATCAAGCCCTTTTCGGATCGCAGCGATACGACCATCCATCATATCTGACGGGGCAATCATCTTCGCTCCACACCTTGCCATGGATACAGACTGCTGTACAAGATACTTGAGGGTTTCGTCATTGTCCACCTCATGTCCGTGCAAGATGCCGCAATGTCCGTGATCTGTGTACTCACACATGCATATATCTGCTATGGTTATTAGGTCGGGCAGAGCTTCACGAAGGGCAGAGAGTCCCTGTTGTACTATACCTGTATCATGTAGGGCCTCGCTTCCCATCCCATCTTTGTGCGCAGGGATTCCGAAGAACATTACACTTCTGATCCCGAGGGTGTAGAGTTCCTTACACTCTTTTACCAGTTCGTCTACCGAAAGGTGGTATTGTCCGGGCAGAGAACTTATCTCATTACGTACGCCTTTACCGTGCACCACGAAAAGAGGGTGTACAAAGTCCGATGGGTGTAGTCTGGTCTCACGTACCAGTTCACGCATGTTTTCTGAGGATCTGAGCCGTCTAAATCTTACTTCAGGATACATAAGTCAATCAGTATTATAGGGTAATTGTTTATTTAGTTCGCAGTTCGTTGCTTCAGGGTTTCCGAAGTCTTTAGTATTGCTTTTGCTATGTCATTGCTGTGCGGGCTATCCGCTTCGATGATTTTGGTATACCCCGATCCCTTCAGTGCCGCAGTCGTCTTAGGGCCGATGCTGACAGCGACAAAGTCATTTCGGAGTCTCCATGGGACATGAGTCAGTGCTTCTTGCCAGGCGGATACTCCCGACGGACTGAAAAATACGAAAAAAAGGGGAGAACTATCCAGTTTGCAAAGCGCATCAACCAGTAGTGGGTTCGGGATGGTACGGTAAGTAGCGACGACATGATACTCATATCCATTGGCAGAGAAGTAATCTTGGAGGTACCTTCCCGCAATGTCGGATGAGGGTTGGATAAGTCTGCTCTTACACTCTACGGTACGGTCATGGTCACGGAGTAGGGGCAGCAGTTCCTCGGCTAACCCCTCCGACGTCTCTTCTGTGGGGAGAAACCATGGAGATATTCCGAGGCCTTGGAGTTTGATTGCCGTTGCTTTCCCTATGGCAATAGCTCTTGCTATCGGTTTACTGTATCTGTTGGTGAAGTGAGTTACGGATCGGGGAGAGGTGAAGACTACACAAGTGCCCGGAGAGTCGGCACCTTCAAACAACCGCTCGTCGAACGGCACATCCTCCGTAACGATTGTTGGGATACTTATGACCGATACATCTGAAAGGATACCCTCCAAGTGGTTCATTACCTGTGCGACAAGAGTGTGCTCTCTCCCTATGATTCCTATGCCCTTCATACACCTTTCAGGTTCGAGATTATCTCATCGAGGTTGCTTTCAGTAATAGGAGCAGGGTAAGTAAAGCCATATCTCACTCCTTTCCCGCAATCATTTGTGAAGAAAGAGGTCCCTCTGACCACACCATCATCTTCATGGACAAGGCATCCGAAGGGGACGGCACACCCACCCCCAAGCATACTGAGCAGTCTACGTTCCAGGTGGGTCGCTTCATGGGTTGCTCTGTGATCTACGCAGCGAGCGATCTTGCAAGCCTCGCTGTTGCTTACGGCACACTGTATTGCTACGGCAGCCTGCCCCGGAGCAGGGGATACAGTCTCAGGGTCTATATAGAGAGACACCTCATGCTCCAGGTCAAGGCGTTTGATGCCTGCCGCAGCCATGATGATCGCATCGTACTCGCCGTTCCTCAGCTTCGCGATGCGGGTTTCGACATTTCCCCTTATCGGTAGATACTTGGTACTGTTGTCCTCCTCGCCCAGAGCGTACTTCAACTGGGCTATGCGGCGAGGGCTCGATGTGCCTATGCGCTTACCGGCGAGGTCACGAAGGGCCTCTATCCTCTCATTTGCTATGACCACGTCTCGGGGATCTGCGCGCTCAAGCACGGCTGCCAGGCATAGTCTCTCATCCATCTCCACGGGGAGATCCTTCAGACTATGTACTGCGAAGTCAACGGTATGGTTATGTAGCTCCTCCTCCAGCTCCTGGGTGAAGAGTCCTTTCGATAGCGTGTTGGAGTGGAGAGCTATATCCAACCTCTCATCCCCCCGGGTAGAGATCACCTTGATCTCTATACTCACTCCGGTGGCTTGCTCGATGCACCTTTTGGCTTCATAGGCCTGCCAGAGAGCCAGTCGGCTTCCTCGTGTCCCTATGGTATATGTATTCCTCATCGTCTGTCGCTAAGGGTTACATGGTGAATATCTTACGTATAACCTCGGCATACATTGGATCTTTGGTCTCTTCCGTGAGTCTCCTCAGGCGCGCTATGATCGCGGTGGAGTAGGAGTGGGCAAGGTGAGCACAGTGTTTGTGTATCAACTCTGTCGCTTTGCAGTCTATTTCAGGATCGACATTGGCAATCTCTTGAGCAAGTATGTCATCGGCATCCTCTCTGATCAGTGCATACACATCTCGTATAGTGAGACCTTCGCGCCACTGTTCATACTCCGTTATGGCTTTTTCTATGGTGTCCTTGACCGACGGAGGCATTACGGTGTTGGTCTCTGAGTAAAGAGTGTCGAGGTCGTCTATACAATACAGCGATACGCCATCGAGATTGACCACGTCCTCCGATACATTTCTCGGCAGAGCCATATCGAAGATGTCGATAGGGACATCGCTCTCGGTCAGAGACGACTTGTAGAGGATCGGGGTCGATGCCGAGGTGGCTACCCAGATCCATCTCGTACCTCTCAGTGCCGATGGCAGAGTGTCGCCGTAGAAGATCTGGGAGACCTTATTGGCCTCTCCGCACCGGATGGCTCGATCGGCGGTTCGGTTGTAGAGGGCAATGTCTGTGACCCCTATCCCTTTCAGGCTCTGTATCACGGTCACTGCCATCTGTCCGGCACCGATGATGAGTGTGCGTCCCATCTTGAGCCTATCTCCGTGCTTGCGTCTCATGAACTCTACTGCGGCAGCTCCCGCAGACGCATTCACTGCCTTTACGGGGTGCGACGAGCGGATTACCTTTGTAACCTCCAGAGACTTGTCGAAGAGGCGAAGGAGTATATTGGTCGTGACGCTGCCGGAACGCGCCAGGAAGAGAGCCTCTTTTACTTGTCCCACTATCTGAGTCTCACCCTGTACCATCGAGCGATAGCCCGATACGAGAGCAAAGAGGTGATTGATTGCTGCTTTTTCCGGGAGGTGGTAGAAGTACTTGCGGTGCGTGTTGGGCATCTTTTTGTACTCTATCACGTATCGAATGAGGTGATGCTCGAGCTCTTTTGTATCCAGTTCGCTGTCCACATATATCTCCATTCGGTTGCAAGTGGATATGAGGACGCCTCCTGTAATAATCTTGAGAGCTTTGGCTTCTCGTAGAAACCCCACCACTTCCGCAGGAGCGAAAGAGAAGGCTTCCCTTATGTCTATGGGGGCTGTCTTATGATCAATCCCTATGAGTGATAACATCTATGTCTCTGTTATTAGGTCGTATGGTCAGGAAGGTCGGATAATCTCCATATGACCACCGATGAAATTATGTCGTCTATATTATTGCAAAAATAACACTTTCGAGCCAAATATCCGCTACGAAATCCAACATCCGAGCGGAACTTCTGCGTCTCCGTACGAGCACAGTAGGTCGAAAAACCTGTGACATCCGGTATGGAACACTCGCGTTACCGTGCCGGATGTGATTTTCCGCTCCCGATTATTGGTTTTCAGCCCCTGAAAATTACTTTTCCGCTGCTGAAAAGTATCTTTCAGCCCCTGATTACACCTTCACGCCCCGATATATGCAACTTCTCTCCCCGATGTAAGACATTTCGTTACGTCGTCACCGAATTTGAGGATTCGGACAAGAGCAGATAGAGATAATTGAAAAATTGTAAGGCTATTCGAGAAATTGCACTATATTTGCGGGCGAGGCACAACGAGGTGTCTAATAAACCTAAAACAATTTGTAATAATACTCCTAAACATTATGGATCTAAACAACTTCCCTGCCGAACCGTATCGCATTAAATCTGTCGAGACTGTAAAGATGAATACCCGTGAGGAACGAGAAAAGGTCGTGAAAGAAGCGGGCTACAATACCTTCTTGATCAACTCCGAAGATGTATATATCGACCTCCTTACCGACTCAGGCACAAATGCCATGAGCGATAAGCAGTGGGCAGGAATGATGGTCGGTGATGAGGCTTATGCGGGTAGTAAGAACTTCCACCACCTACGCGAGACCGTTGAAGATATATTTGGATTCAAGTACATTGTGCCTACTCACCAAGGTCGTGGCGCAGAAAACCTCCTCAGCCGTATAGCAATCAAGCCGGGACAATACGTACTTGGTAATATGTACTTCACGACCACCCGCTATCACCAAGAGGCAAACGGTGCAATCTTTGGCGATATCATCAGAGACGAAGCGCATGATGCTACGCTTGAAGTCCCTTTCAAAGGGAATATCTGCTTGAAGAAGCTTCAGGACGCTATCGACAAACATGGTGCAGAGAATATAGCATACATCTGCCTTGCCGTGACTGTGAACCTCGCCGGTGGGCAACCCGTCTCTATGGAGAATATGCGTCAGGTACGCGAGCTTACCAATAAGTATGGTATCAAGATCTTCTTCGACGCTACACGTTGCGTTGAGAACGCTTACTTCATCAAGGAACAGGAAGCCGGCTATGCCGATAAGAGCATCAAGGAAATCGTACGTGAGATGTTCAGCTATGCCGATGGTTGTACCATGAGTGGTAAGAAAGACTGCTTGGTCAATATAGGAGGTTTCTTGTGTCTTAACGATGAGGAAATGTTCCAAAAGGCAAAGGAGCTTGTAGTGGTCTTTGAAGGTATGCCGTCTTACGGAGGTCTTGCAGGTCGTGATATGGAAGCTATGGCAATCGGTCTCAAGGAGTCTCTCCAGTATGAGTATATCCGTCACCGTGTCCTCCAGGTACGCTACCTCGGTCAGAAGCTTATCGAAGCAGGCGTTCCAGTAGTTCAGCCTATCGGAGGTCATGCCGTGTTCCTCGATGCTCGCCGTTTTTGTCCACACCTTACGCAAGATGAGTTCCCCGCTCAGTCACTTGCTGCCAACCTCTATCTGGAGTGCGGTGTCCGTTCTATGGAACGTGGTATAGTATCTGCCGGTCGCGACAAAGACACTGGCGAGAACCATCGTCCGCAACTTGAGACAGTGCGTCTCACCATCCCCCGTCGTGTGTACACCTACAAGCACATGGATGTAGTGGCTGATGGCGTAATCAAGCTCTTTAAGCACAAAGAAACAATCAAAGGTCTCCGTTTTGTCTACGAGCCGAAGCAGCTTCGCTTCTTTACAGCTCGCTTTGAAGAGATCGAAAAGTAAATATAGACATTCCGGAACATAACATAGGGCAGGCAGAAGGAGTAGATCTTTCTGCCTGCCCTTATGTTATGTCTTATGTGTAACTTTGTAATCAACAGGTTTACACATTAGGTATTATGGAATATAAGATTGTCTCCCCATTCAAGCCCACAGGCGATCAGCCCCAAGCCATAGATAGTATAGTCGGCGGCATCAACCGAGGGGCTCACAAGCAGACATTGCTTGGCGTGACAGGTTCGGGTAAGACCTTCACGGTGGCAAACGTGATAAAGGAGCTGGGCTTGCCCACACTTATCCTGAGTCACAATAAGACGCTTGCGGCACAGCTGTACGGAGAGTTCAAGACTTTCTTCCCACATAATGCCGTAGAGTACTTTGTTTCTTATTACGATTACTATCAACCGGAAGCATATCTCCCCTCAACGGACATGTACATTGAGAAAGATATGGCGATCAATGCCGAGATAGAGAAGCTAAGGCTTAAGGCAACGGCATCCCTCCTGTCCGGACGTAACGATGTCATCATCGTCTCTTCCGTCTCATGTATCTACGGTATGGCAGATCCCAAAGCGTATAGCTCCAAGATGGTGACCGTGAAAGTGGGAGACGAAATCCCGAGAGATGTCTTGCTGAGATCGCTTGTGGATGCATACTATATCAATAATAGGGAGGAGTTTAGGCCGGGCTCTTTTCGCTCAAAAGGGGATACGATAGACATCTTTCCCGCAGTCGAAGGGTATGATGGTATAGCATATCGTCTGGAACTATGGGGAGATGAGATAGAGCGTATCTCAAGCTTCAATCCGACGACTATGGAGGAGCTGGGCATACAAGATAAAGTGAATATATACCCTGCCAATCTCTTCGTCACAACCAAAGAGCAAACGGAGCTTGCCCTCCAGCAAATCGCGGTGGATTTGGAGAGACAAGTCGCATTCTTTGAAAGCATGGGACAGTCCACAGAGTCGGTACGTCTTTACGAACGTGTCTCAAACGATATGGAAATGATGCGTGAAGTAGGTTACTGCTCTGGGATAGAGAACTACTCTCGATACTTTGACGGGAGAGCTCAGGGCGAACGTCCGTTCTGTCTCTTGGACTATTTCCCCTCGGATTTTTTACTTGTCATAGACGAAAGCCACGTAACGGTGCCACAGATAAGAGGTATGTATGGCGGTGACAGATCCCGCAAGACTAGCTTGGTGGAATACGGATTTCGACTACCTGCAGCGGTAGATAACCGCCCCCTAAGATTCGATGAGTTCGAGTCGATGGTCGATAAGACTATCTTTGTCAGTGCGACGCCGGCAGAGTATGAACTCGAACAGAGTGAAGGCGTAATCGTAGAACAAATCATACGCCCTACGGGACTGCCGGATCCGATAATAGAAGTACGACCGACAGCTTACCAGCTCGATGACCTCCAAGAGGAGATCCACCTGCGGATCGAACGTAACGAACGCACGCTTGTGACGACTCTTACCAAGAGGATGGCGGAGGAACTGACCGACTACTTGCAGGAGGCAGGTATAAGATGTGAATATATCCATAGCGACGTTGATACACTTCGTCGTGTCGAGATTATGGAAGGATTGCGTGCAGGTCGGTTCGATGTGCTCATAGGTGTGAACTTGTTGAGAGAGGGATTGGACTTGCCCGAAGTTTCTTTAGTGGCAATCCTGGATGCAGATAAGGAAGGGTTTCTGCGTTCCCATCGGTCGCTCACACAGACAGCCGGGAGAGCTGCACGTAACCTCAATGG